>NZ_BAAAZP010000102.1:0-192779 GCF_039536965.1 Nonomuraea antimicrobica
CGCTTGTCCTCACCCATTTCGAGCACGACTACCTACCGGGAATTCGCTGAGATCACGTCACTGATCACGGCTTGTTTTGCTCTCTAGGGCAGACTCGATGTAGCCCAGCTCTCGGCGGCGAACAGCTCTGGATCTCCAGGCAGCTCACCCGCGTTGGCGGCCAGTTCCTTCACCGGCAGACGACCAAGACGGAGGACTCAACCACCTCACTACCGCTCTTCGGCCTTTGCGTTTCGGCCCTCAAGCACCGCCAGCGCGTCCAGGAGGAGGCACGCAAGATGGCCGAGGACGACTGGAAGACCTCGGACCTGACATTCACGACCCGGACCGGTACGCCGATCGAGCCGCGTAACTTCAACCGGGCATTCGAGAGCCATTGCCGTCGAGCGGGCGTTCCGCGCATTCGTGTGCACGACACCAGGCACACCTGCGCCTCGCTCCTGGCCGCCCTCGACGTCCACCCGCGTGTGGCGATGCGCATCCTGCGGCACTCCCAGATCTCGATGACCATGGACGTGTACACCCAGGTACCAAGCCCCGAGACCCGCAAGGCGCTCGACCGGCTGAATAAGAGTCTGGCTACGGATCAGAACGCTTAGCCGCAGGCGTTGCTGTACAACGCTGCTGTACGACCACGAAAAAGGCCCTTCGGACTAGTACCGAAGGGCCTTTGAGCTGGAGCGCGGCCGACAGGAGTCGAACCCGTGACCTTCTGACTGCACGCCGGCCAGGTCGTCACGGTGCACGTCAGCGACAGCACGCTGACCATCGAGTTTGGGCGAGGGCCCGCGCACCGCACCACCGACCTACCGGTCCGCAATGTCAAAGCCCATCGGCCCCGCAAGGTCGACCATGTTTCCTAGATCACCTGTCGCCTATGTCCTGGGACGGAAACGTTGCGCATCTCGTGGGACTAGACACCGCTCTCGCGGTCGAGCGCTGAGCATCGGCTACGCCAGCGGGCGGGGGAAGCCGAGCTGATACAGGCCGGAGCCGAGGCCGTGACCGGCACTATGACGGAGCTGGCGGAGAAGTGCTCGCGCTGTGTGCTTTCGCCGTGTGACATGGGCCTCAAAGTTTGTACAACTTGTTGAACGGTGTAGTGATTCGTTCCTGCCGCGATCCGAAATCGACTATCACAGCGATCTCACCTTCTACAGTGATGACGATTCCGAGACCATATCGATCATGGGTCACTTGGTCGTTCACGATGAACCGCTCGGCAGGCGGGACGGGGGGTGGGGGCTTGAAGGGACTTGTGGGCAGGTGACGATGGGACGCATCGCTGGCTGGCTTCATTCCCTTCAGTATGTGCCGCCCGTGAGACGCTCGCTACCAGGGGATGGAGATCGCCTCTACGCGCACGCCTCTCTCGACGACCACCGACACCCTGACCCACGCCGTTCAGTACGCGGCCAAGACCGTCACCCTCACTGCATCCGCCTATGAGGACGATCCCGAGCGTGCCCTGCCGCAGGCGTTGCTGTACAACGCTGCTGTACGACCACGAAAAAGGCCCTCTGGGATGATCCCAGAGGGCCTTTTACCTGCTGCGCGGCCGACAGGAGTCGAACCCGTAACCTTCTGATCCGTAGGTCCCCAAACGATCTTCATGAGCGTTCGTAGGCATCCGTCACCTCGTCTGGCGGTACTCGCGCAGTACGTCTCCGTCCGCCGCAGTTCATGATCGTCCGCTCAGGTGGCTCCCAAGGTGGCTCCCAGAAAGCTTGACGGATCACCTGCTTGCGAAGACGCATGCCAATCTTTGCTTGACCTGCGAAATCTCAGCTCAGCACCTTGACTGCGCACCCCGCGACTCCCCGCTGTTCCCTCTTGTTTCCCGCCTCAGCGGGCACGGCACGGAGCGACACTCTCTGGAGGGCGATGATCGGAACCAACCTGTTGCCTGCAGACTCGCTGAAAGAATCCTCCACATGCTGATCACCGGATTCGAGAGCTACCCCCTCACCGATGGCTCCTATCTCTTGGGAGATCCGGTGTTCTGGGCGCTCCACCTCGCGCAGATCGGAGCAGGCGGGCTCAATAACCTTGAGGAAGCATTCGGGGCGGACATCGTCGAGGCCGAAGAACTCTACGACCGGATGTTCGATCACGACCACTGGCCCGCCTTCACCGTTCCACTGCGCAGCACAGGCAATATCCACGTCATCTACCGGAACCTGGACGGTGACATGGGCTTGGACTACGTACTGACCCACCCTGACTGGCCCCATGATCTCTGCCTCGCCGCAGTAGAAGGATGCTTCATCGGCCCTGGTCTGTCCTGGCCGGAGCTCGTCACCATCGCCAACCAGCCACCCAGGTCCGGTGATAACACGCTGCTGGACGCTGCCAGTCGACTCCTCATCCTTCTGCCCGCCTTCGGTGACGCCGACCTACCCGTCGCCGCCGTCCCGACCGTGGCTGCGGCACTCTCTGAATTGACCACCAGCCCAGAGCCCACCCGCATCGCGGAGATCCTTCTTCACAACAACGAGGCATACTGGGAACCAGCCAATTGGCAGCAACTGAGCAACGGCGTGATTGTCTGCGACGAGCCCCACAGCCGCCGCTGCCTCCATGGCTCGGGGGCATTCACCACCGACCAAGCCATCGCTGTCACCCGCGCCCTCGCCGACACCTGAGGTCGAAGCATTTGGAGTACCTGGATGAGGATGCCCTGGACCAGATCCCGTACTAGCTTGTGTCGCGCGATGATCAGCCACATTGCTCAGTGGGCCGGGGCTGAGGAACGAAGCCCTGGACCTTCGATCGCCCCCAACCACGTGCCACGGCCAGCCAGGCTTTGGCGATCGTGAGGGCTGTATCTGTGCGGCGGCGTGGCAACCCCGGCCGGTGCGTTCGGCCAGTACGGTGCGGCGGGCGTAAGGCGGCCGGCCCGGTGTCCCGCCGCCGTCCGGGACCGGCCCCCAGGCCGCACGCCCGGACGGCGGGCGGGCGGAGGGCCGGGGGTACGGCGGCGCGCCGCGCCGCCGCTTGATCTCTACAAGAACAATTCGGCAGTGTGATCCGCATGGCCGAGTTCCTTGAGGTCCATGTGACCGTGCCGGATCATGTTGTCGCTGAGCGGATCGCCTCCGCGGTGGTGGCTCAACGCCTGGCCGCCGCAGCGCAACTCGTCGCGCCGATTACGTCCGTCTACTGGTGGGGTGGGGAGATCAACCAGGCCGATGAATGGTTGTTGTTCATGAAGACCACGGCTGAGCGGTTCGACGAGCTGGCCGTTGCGATCCGGGAACGGCACCCCTATGAAGTGCCGCAGATCATCGCCGTGCCGCTGGTCGCCGGGACGGCGGACTACCTGGCGTGGATCAGGCGGGAGACGACCCCAGAGCCCGGCGTGTAGAGACGAGGTCACTGAGGAGTTCGCGAGCGGCAGGATCCTGCTGACTGGCGAGCGCCTTCTCTACGGTGCTCAGGTGTTGCAGGCCCCACGTCGACTCGGTCCGCTGGGCTGTGTCCAGGGCGCGGCGGGCGTAGGTGACACCGGTCGGGATGTCGCCGATCTGGAACTGAGCTTGGGCGACGTCGGCGTAGATGACGGCGATGCGCTTGTGGTCGCCGTCATCGTCAACGGAGCTGAGGGCCTGCTGCCCGGCTGCGATCACCTGCCGTTCGTCGCCCAGCCGCACATGAACGGAGAGCTGGAAGGCGGCCATGCGCCCGGCGTCCAGGAAGCGGGTCCAGGCGCGTTCACGGTGCGGGCGGGCGTGGTCGAACGCCTCTTCCGCCTGTCTTAGCCGTTCGGCTGCTTGCCGGTCCCCCATGGTGGCGAGGTGTTCGGCCTCCAGGCAGAGCAGCCAGGCCCGTGTGGCGTCGTCGCCCTGGGCCGGTAGGAACTGCTGTGCCTGCCGTACCGCCTCGATAGCGGCACGCCCTTCTCGCGCGTACGAGCGGTAGGCGTGTGTGCACGCCTGAATGATTGGGTGTCCGCTCTCCTCGGCCGCGAGCACTGAGACGCGGTCGAACGATGCCGACTGCGCGGGCCGCTTGAGATCCCAGGCAAGCCACGAAGCCAGTGTTGCCGCCTCCCCGGCCGTGGCGGCCAGTCTCCTGCGGAACCGCTCAGGCGCGCCATGGAGAAGGCTGCTCAGCTCGTTGAGGTGGCTGGTCAGTCCTTGGTAGAGGGCGCTGGCCGGGAGTTCGTACTCCAGTCGGTGGAATCCGATGGTCCGGGCTTCGAGGCGTTCAACGGTCTCCTCATCGAGCGCTTGGGGGCCGGCAAGGGCTCGGGTCAGGCGCTCCCAAGGGTCGGTGATGGAGGTGGCGGCTTTGGCAGTCAGTCCGGCTGCGAGCAGAAGCATCGTTCGGCGGTCCACGTGTGCATCCAGCCTTCCCACGATCCAGGCCAGCGTCAGCATGTCAACGTCGCAAGTGTCGTCGGGCTGGCGCGAGCCGATGACTACTTGTTCCACGCTAAGAAGGCTGCTTGCTGGTGTTCCATCCCGTGGCGGGATAGGTGTGGGCGGCAGGGTCACGCCGGTGAGGATCCGCGGGGCGAGGCCGAGAGTGACGCGGGCGGGGTCGGGCATGCCCAGGCCTTCCGCGATGCGCTCGAAGACGTCGAGTGCGGTGACTTGGGCTTTGTCCGTCATGTATTCGCTGACTTTGCCCTGGCTGAAGCCCACGGCGACACCGATGCGAGTTTGGCTGATGCCTGCGTACTGGCGGACGAGCCGGAAGAGGTGGCCGATGTCGCGGTTTGTGAGTGCGGTGTGCATGTCGGGGCGTTGCCACAGGTCGGCCGGTATGACGACCGGTTCGGCCCCGTCTGCGGGCATGTGCCGTTTCCCCTTGTGTCCTTGGACTGCCGGTAACTCCACGCTCACGGTTCGGAGTTATCCCGTCAAGGGATATTGCTGATCCCGTCCGAGGATTCCGGCTCGGGATGGGTTGCCTTGCCGCAGGTGAAGACGCTTGTCCCATGACTCGAAGCGATCAACCGACAAGTGAGAGGTGCCGGGCCTGCCGGGCCAAGGGATGGCGCTGGGTGCGCAGAAGCCGTGCCGATGCGCTGCGCCGTCTTGACGGGACGGCGGTCGAGCTTGTGCAGGTGACCTGCTTCGAGTGTTCCGGAGTCGGCAGAAAGCGGGCCATGTAGTGGAGATCATCACGGGCTGTCTCAGTCCGCACGTCAGCGAGGTTCGGGAGGGGCACATGCAACTGGTCTGGCGCAAGCCGCCGAAGGCCGAAGACCGTGCCCGGGTGGTGGCCTGGTCATGCCACTGCCGGTCAACCGTGTACGAGCTGCGTTGCCTGGGTGGTCAGTCGTACATCCGCCGGACGGAATACGACAGCGACGGCGGGGAGACGATCTACGAGACTCACCGGTGGCCCTACAACAAGGCTGCCGAGGTCTGGGCGACCTTGCTGGAAAGTCAGACGGTGTAGGTGTCGATTGACGGCGCGGTTCCCTGGATGTGGGGGGCTGCGCCGTCGTCGTTTTGGGGTACGTCTATCTGTCGCTAGAAGGGGTTGCCTAAGCGGCATGCGCTGATAGCCTGCTTGGCTAGACAGGCATGTTGAATGTGGAGCCCTGATGTCATTTGAGTACACGCCTCCGAAGTACGCGCAACTGATCGCGGAACTTGAGCGGCGCATCGACTCGGGCGAATACCCGCCCGGCTCCCCGCTGCCCAGTGAACACCAGCTCATGGCCGAATTCGCGATGGCGCGCCCGACCGTCGTCAAGGCCCTCGGTGTGCTGCGCGATCAGGGCTGGATCGTCACCCACCAAGGCAAGGGCCGGTTCGTGCGCGGGCGCCCGGCCATCCCCACCGGCCAGCAGGCACGGGCCGGACGCGAACTCCTCGACCGCAAGGAAGCCCAGGTCTCCAGCCGCTTGCTGGTGACCGGAGAGGTCGAGGCACCCAACCGGATCGCGTCGTATCTGGGGCTCAAGCCCAAGTCGCCGGTCATGCTGCGACGATCGCTGACCGAGCACGACGGCGAGCCGACCGAGATCTCTTCCGCCTGGCTGGCGGTTGAGGCGGCGCAAGGTACGGCGCTGGCCGAGTCGGAGGAGTTGAAGCAGGGCGTTCGGCGCTACGTGGAGAGTGTGGCCGGCGCTTCGCTGGATCACATCATCGAGCACGTCACCGCGCGCAATCCGACCAAGGAGGAGTGCTCGCTTCTGGGGGTCAAGAGTTCGGCTGCACTGCTGGTCGTCTACGCGGTGGCGTGCGATGCCACCAGTAAGCCGTGGGTGGTCGTGGAGTCTGTTCTGCCTGGTGACCGGCACGAATTGGAGGATGCCTACCCAATTCGGTAGCTGGAGTTCCAACTTCTCCCACGAAGCTCACTTGGTGCACTTGACTGGCCAAGTGAGCTTCGTGCTTAATGGGCTTACAACTTGATCAGTCAAGATGGCTGACCGCACAAGAGGAGAAGTGATTCACCATGGCAATGCAGGGACCCATCCCCGTGACGTTCGCTCAGGTCTTCCCGCACGGCTGCTACACGGTCGGGGAGGTCGAGCCGGTCAAGGACTTCGAGGCTTCGACGAACGGCCGGTTCGTTCAGGCGCGGGACAAGCAGACGGGCGAACTCGTCTGGCAGATCCCGGTCATGGACGCCGACCCGTCGCTCAAGGCGGCCCAGAAAACGGTGGCCGTCAAGATCCTCAGCCCCACACAGCCGGTTGCCCCGGCTTCCGTCGCAGGGCTGCCGTTCACGCCGGTCGAGTTCGACGGGCTGACCGTCACCCCGTACGTCAACGGGTCTGGGCGACTCGCCTACTCGATCAAGGCGCGACAGATGCTCGCGCCCCGCACCAACGTCAAGTCCACCAACAACAGCAAGGAGGCCGCCGCATGATCGAGCACCGTCCCTACACCTACGTCACCTTGTCCATGAAGCCTGAGTCCACGCCGTACGTGGGGGTCTCCTTCCACACGCCGCGCCTGAAGGTCAGTGCCGGGATGTTGCTCAGCAACCCGCGCCCATACCTGGAGTTCCGCTCATCGGAGGCGGACGTGCACATCTCCACCACCGGGGCCGGGTCGGTCACCGACGCCGACCTGGACCTGGCCCGCCACATCTTCAACGCCGCCGCCCGCTACCTGGCCGACTGCGAGTGCCTGCACGCCGAACAGTCGGCCCAGGACGCAGCCGACTCGGTGGCCTGACAAGCAAGCGGGGCCGCTGGAACTGGTCCTTCCGGCGGCCCCTCATCTCCCCTGACGCGAATCACGAGAGGTCTACAGCCTAATGTTCAAGAGGCTTCCCGGTGACGAGGCACGCAACCTCGTCACCACCGCCCCGGACACCGCCGTCGTCTTCCAACCGGCCGTCGTCCGCACACCCGCCATCATCACCCTGGTCATCTACCTCTACCGCTTCCTCATCGCCCTGATCCGAACGATCTGGCGGCACCCGGTGGCGACGGCCATACCCGCTGCCCTCGGCTTCACCTGGTACCAGTACGGCTGGCCGCTGGCGACGTCCCTGTTCGGAGTCGTCGCGCTGAGCCTGCTCTCCTGGGCCTTCATCGACCGGCCGTCCTTCGCCCGCCTCGTCGGCTGGCGACTGCTGGCCTGGTGGCGGCTCATGTCGGTCTACCGCCGTCACTGGCAGTCCGTCATGGACGTCTCTGGCCTTGGCAAGCGGGTCTACGGCCGTAACTACTTGCCCCGGCTGATGCGCGTCCAGTGCGACGGCTGGGCCGACCGCATCACCGTGCGCATGCTGCGCGGCCAGGCGGTCAAGGACTGGTCCGACCGCATCGAGAACCTCGCCCACGGCTTCGGCGTCACGTCCTGCCGGGTGGCGCTCATCAAGGGCGGCAGACTGCTGCTCATCTTCCCGCGCCGCGACCCCTTGGCCACGCCAATCCCAGCGCTACCCGTTCCCGACGAACCGACCGTGGGGCCGGTCGAGATCGGCAAGCAGGAAGACGGCCGACCGCTCAAGCTCAAGGTCCATGGAACCCACGTCCTGATCGCGGGAGCGACCGGGGCGGGCAAGGGGTCGTTCCTGTGGGACACAATCCGCGGTTTGCTCCCCGCCATCCGGGCGGGCCTGGCCGAAGTCTGGGCACTGGATCCCAAGCTGATGGAGCTGTCCTTCGGGCGCGAGCTGTTCCAAGGCCGCTACGCCGCCGATCCGGCCGACTGCGCCGATCTCCTCGACGAGGCAGTCAGCGTCATGCAGAAGCGCGCGGCCCGCTTCGCCGGTCTTCAGCGCTCCCACGTCCCGACTGTTGAGGATCCGTTCGTCCTGGTGCTCGTCGATGAGGTGGCGTTCCTGACCGCTTACCAGCCCGACAAGCAGCTCCGGCAGCGGATCTCCGCTGCCCTGGCCACGCTCGCCACGCAAGGCCGATCGGTCGGCGTCGGTGTGATGGCGGCTCTCCAGGACCCGCGCAAGGAGGTCATGAACATCCGCAACCTGTTCCCCGACAAGATCGCGCTGAGGCTCGACGAGTCGGAGCAGGTGGACATGGTCCTCGGGGACGGCGCACGCGACCGGGGTGCCCTCGCCGACCACATCTCACCCATCCCCGAGCAAGGGGCCGGCGTCGCGTACATGCGGCTGGAGACCTCGCCCGAACCGATCCGAGTTCGGGCCGCCTACGTCTCCGACGCCGACATCCGCGCCATGGTCGCGCAGTTCGGGGAGGCCGCATGATGCTCGCTCACTACCTCACGGGCACCGACGAAGGGAGGTCCCTATGACCCAAGCACAAGACCGGGCACTACCCCGCGCGGTACGGCTGGCGATGCCCCTCGCCCGCGATGTCGTCGAAGAGGTCGCCAAGCTCCATGGCGTGTGCATCCGGCCCGTCCCGCTCAAGCGACTCGACACCCACACCGGCAGGTGGGAGATCATCGACGCCCCCTGCGGCTCCTCGATGGACAGCAAGTGCCCGCCGTGCGCCAAGCGCAACAAGCAACTGCGCAAGGCCCAGTGCCGGGAAGGCTGGCACCTCGACGCCGAACCCACGATCACCCCGGACGAGCCCAACGAGGAACAGCGCTGGCTCGTGGAGTTCCGCGCCGACATCCAAGCCCAGCGCAACGACGCTGAAAAGGCCGGCGACGACACAACCGACTTGGACGCGGTCATCGAGGGCCTGGACGATGAGATCAACGCGGCGGGCATGCGCGGCAACGTGCTCGGCCGGACGGCGTCCAAGCGCTCCCGCTCGACCAAGCGGCGGCAGGATGCGCCGGACCTGCCCAAGCGCAAGATGGTGCACACCACGTTGGGCCGGACCTTCCAGGCACCGGACGGCAAGACCTACCGGCCCTCGCTGTTCGTCACGCTCACCTTGCCTTCGTACGGCAGGGTCCGTGACGGCGTGCCCGTCGATCCGGATACTTACGACTACGCGCGGGCAGCTCGGGACGCGCTGCACTTCTCCAAGCTGGTCGATCGGTTCGTGCAGAACCTGCGCCGCGTGGCTGGCTTCGACGTGCAGTACTTCGCGACCGTGGAGCCTCAGAAGCGGCTCGCCCCGCACCTGCACATGGCCATCCGTGGAACGCTCCCACGAGCGGAGATGAAGCAGATCGCGGCAGCCACCTATCACCAGGTGTGGTGGCCTTCCGTCGATCAGGTGGTCTTCGAGGGTGAGCACCTGCCCGTCTGGCAGGAAGGGGCCGGCTACCTCGACCCCGACACCGGAGAGGTCCTGCCCACCTGGGACGAAGCCCTCGACGAGTTGGACGCTGACGAGGACGCCGAACCCCTGCATGTGATCCGCTTCGGGGAGCAGGTGGATGTCAAGGGCGTGCTCGCGGGCACCAAGGACGCCGATCAGTGCATCCGCTACCTGTCCAAGTACCTGACCAAGAGCCTCGGCGACGGGCTCGACAACCAGGCCCAGCACGAGCACGCGGCCCGCTTCGTCGATGCCCTGCGCTACGAACCCTGCTCGCCCACCTGCCCGAACTGGCTCCGCTACGGCATCCAGCCCAAGGGCGCCAAAGCCGGGATTGCTCCCGGCCGCTGCCGCTCCAAGGCCCACAAGCCCGAACACCTCGGCTACGCGGGCCGTCGTGTCCTGGTCTCCCGCAAGTGGTCCAACAAGACCCTGACGGAGCACAAGCAGGACCGCCGTACCTGGGTCCTGGAAGCCCTCGGCAAGACCGACGAGCCCGTAGATCCGCACCGCTACGTCTGGCGGCCTATCCCGCCCGGTGACGCCAACGTCGCCCCTCTGGCCGTCCGGCTCCTGCGATCCGTACGCGAGCGGCAACGCTGGCGCGCTCACATGGCCGAACTCCAGGCCAGAGCAGACGGACAAGATCTTCCGGCAACCGAGTCCACAGGGAGGGCCGCATGACCGCGAACATCGCTCCCCTCCTCCTACGGCCCGAAGAGGCGGCCGACTACCTCGGCATCGGCCGGACCAAGGTCTACGAACTGATCCGCTCCGGCACGCTCAGGTCCGTTCGCATCGGCACTCTCCGTCGAATTCCGGCGACCGCACTTACCGAGTTCGTTACCCAGCTTGAACAGGAAGCAGCATGAGCACCAAGAAGCGTGGCCAGAACGAGGACTCGATCTACAAGGACGGCGACCGTTGGCGTGGTGCCGTCTCCCTCGGCTATGGGGCAGACGGGAAGCGCATCCGCAAGAAGCTCTCCGGCAAGACCCGCGCCGAAGTCGTTGAGAAGGTACGCAAGCTCAAGGAGATTCTCGCCAAGGGCGCTCCCGTCCCAGATGACCGGCTGACGGTCGGCACGTTCCTCGATCGCTGGCTGCTCCACTTGCCCGGCCACGTCTCCGATGGGACCTTGGACGACTACGAGGACACGGTACGGCTGCACCTCAAGCCGGGGTTGGGCCGTCACAAGCTGACCAAGCTCACCGTGGTCCAGGTCGATGCCCTGTGGCAGGCCAAGCGGACGGCTGGCTATAAGGCGAACAGCATCCGGATCATGCGTGCCGTACTCCGGAAGGCCCTCGGACAGGCAGAGCGGGAGGGCCTGGTCGGACGGAACGTGGCCGCGCTGTCGATGCCGCCGCGTGTCCGTACCGAAGAAGGGCGGACGCTTACCGTGGATCAGGCCAAGAAGCTCCTTGACCAGGTGGAAGGTCACCGCATGGGCGTGCTGGTGCTGCTGTCGCTGGTCTTTGGACTGCGGCGCGGTGAGGCTCTCGGGCTCATGTGGAACGCGTTCGACCCAGAAGCGCGTACGCTCCGCATCACGCACGCCGTCAAGCGGATCAAGAACCGTGATTCGGATGCTTCGACGAGGACCAAGCTCGTGATCTCGGAGCTGAAGACGAAGCGGTCACGGCGGCTGCTGTGTCTCACTCCTGAGCTGGTCGAAGCGCTCAAGAAGCACAAGGTCGCGTACAACCAAGAGCGGCTCCAGGCGGGCGAGAGCTGGACGGATCACGGGCTGATCTTCCCCACGGTTTTCGGCAACCCCTCGGATCCGGACACGTTCTCGCACCTGTTCTCCAAGCTCGCCAAGAAGGCGGGGCTCGGGCACTGGCACCCCCACGAGCTGCGGCACTCCGGCGCGTCGCTGATGCTCGCGCAAGGTACACCGCTCCACGTCGTCTCTGAGGTTCTCGGGCACGCCAGCATCTCGATCACGAAGGACGTCTATGGTCACCTGCTGGAGGGTGACAAGCGTGCGGCGACAGAGGCGATTTCCGGCGCTCTCCTGGGGAAACTCCGGCCGGTGGCTCCCAAGGTGGCTCCCGAAGGGGCGGAAGAGACCGGTTGAAGATCGGAAAGCACAAGGCCCCTGACGGCGTAATGCCTGTTCAGGGGCCTTTCGTGTGGAGCGCGGCCGACAGGAGTCGAACCCGTAACCTTCTGATCCGTAGTCAGATGCTCTATCCATTGAGCTACGGCCGCTTGCTGCGTAAGCAAGCATAGCGGGTTCTGGCGAGTGGCTCGAACCAGATACCGCAATCTTGAGGTCGTGGGCTCGGTCTGGGCCGTTGGTTGTGGGTGGGCAGGGGGGTTGGCTGGTCGGGTGTGGTGGTGACCAGGGTGACTGGTTTGGGTGTGTCGGGTTGAGTGGTGGGGCTCGTCTCACATGGCTCGGATCTTGAGGGCGCGCTCGATCATGGCGGTCAGTTCGGTGAGTCGTTGGTGGATGGAGGCGTGCTGGTCCTGGGATTGTGACTGGAGGTTGATGAATTGGTCGGTCGTGTGCCTTCGGGAGCCGCCGATCTCGTCACTCAGGGCGGAGATGTCTTGGTTCAGCTCGGTTTGTAGGTCTTTGATCTGGGCTGTTATGTCGGTCGCCGCCATCGTTGTCGGGGTGATGGCGGTTTGGATGTCCTCCATGGGTGTGCAGTTCTGGGCGGGGAAGCGCATGCGTCGGCGGCGAGTTGCCAGGCGGCGTCGGCGGCTTGGTGCCGGGACTGTGATGCCCGAGCATGCGTTTGCTTCAAGGGCTGCTACACGGAGCTTCAGCT
Source organism: Nonomuraea antimicrobica (assembly GCF_039536965.1). Classification (NCBI taxonomy): domain Bacteria; kingdom Bacillati; phylum Actinomycetota; class Actinomycetes; order Streptosporangiales; family Streptosporangiaceae; genus Nonomuraea; species Nonomuraea antimicrobica. Next base: position 12,412 of record NZ_BAAAZP010000102.1, read on the forward strand.
TGCGAATCTCCGTCTCTATGTTCACTGATTTCGACCTTTGCAGTAGCTGGAGGGGATCCTTGCTCTGGGCCGGTGTCCCACGTTCAGTGAGCATATGGTTTCAAGGAGTGCGTGATCGCGGAAGCCCTTTGGCGGAGGCCGGATATGGATTCGTCTGCCGAGGGCGATGGAGGTTCCCGGAGGAGTCGGGTTTTGCTGCTCTGTTTCGAGAGTGGAGGTGTTTCTGTGTGACTTGGCGGTAGTTCGTATGGCTTCGGGGATTTGTGGGGGTTTGCGGGCGGGGCGCGGGTGGCAGCTCGGCCGCACGCCCCCACGCCCACGGTGGTGGGCGGGTTGTGGATACATCGAAGGGTGTATCCACAGGCGGACCTTCGCAGGAGGGAAAGGTTGGCGGGAGGTGGTGGGATGGGGGAATGACGCGAGTGGTGTTGGGGGCCGGGGCGGCCTTCGCCTTGGGTGTGATGCTGATCGCGGGTAGGGCGTTCGTCGATCGCGGTGTGCCTGTCTGGGTGCTGGTCATCCCCTTGGCCCTTACGTGCGTTGGGGTGTTGGTGCGGCAGCGGGCTCCTCTCGCCTCTTTGGGGCTCGGCGTGGCCGGGATCGTGCTGGATGGGTTCGTGGGGCCGTCCTTGGGGACGGTGCTGGTGTTCACCGACAATCTGTACGCCGCCGCGCTCTATGGGCCCGCGCGGTTTGCCCGGGTGCTGCTCGGCATCACCGCGGTGCTGGCGGTCGTCACCGGAGCCGTGGCCGGGTTCCTGGCGAGAGACTGGCGGTTGCTGGCTGTCATGGGCGTGCAGGCCGGGTTGGTGTTCATCACGCCGGTGACCACCGCGCTGGTCCTGCGGGAGCAGCGGGACCGGGCGGCCGCGGAGCGGGCACGGGCCGACCAGGTGGCTCACCTCGCTGAGCTCGACCGGCAGGCCGCTGTGACGGCTGAGCGTACGCGGATGGCTCGCGAGCTGCACGACATGATCGCCAATCACTTCAGCGCCATCGCCATTCAGTCCACAGCCGCGCTTTCTCGTAAGGACCTTGACCGCGAGACGGTTCGGAAGGTCATGGAGTCCGTACGGGAGAACAGCGTCAAGGGCATGGCCGAGATGCGGGCCATGATCGGGCTTCTCCGGCAGGACGGCGACGACGGTGAGAACGAGGTCACCCGGCCCCGTCTGGCCGACGCGGAGACGTTGGTCGACCGGGTGAGGCAGGCGGGGATCGACGTCGAAATGCGGGTCGAGGGCGAGGCCAGGGAGTTGCCCGCGTCCGTGGACATGGCGGGCTACCGGATCTTGCAGGAGTCGCTGACGAACGCGCTCAAGCATGGGCAGTCGCCGGTGTCGGTGGTCGTTGCTTATGAGGGGGAGCGAATTCTGGTGAATGTGGAGAATGCCCTTGGCGGGGAGCGGGACAGCGGATTGCCGGGGGCCGGGGCCGGGCTCATCGGCATGCGGGAGCGGGCCGCGTTGGTCGGCGGGTGTTGCGAGGCGGGTGAGGTCCGGGGAAGGGCCGATGACGCGAGCCGTGATGTGAGTGTCGTCGGTGGCGGGGTCGCCGGTGCCATATCTGGTGATGGTGATGGTGATGGTGATGGTGCGGGTGCGGGGCTTTGGCGCGTGTCGGCGGTGCTTCCTATCGATGAGGAGAGGGCTGCCGCGTGGGGGCCTTCATCGGTTCGCGGTAATGGGGGGATCTCGCAGCGCTGATCTGGTGCTGTTCAGGTAATTCGTTGCTCGAATTGTGGGAGGTGGCTGTGGGCATTCGGGTGCTGGTGGCCGATGACCATGCGGCGGTCAGGGTCGGGATCGTGTTGATCCTGGACGGCGTGGACGACATCGAGGTCGTGGGTGAGGCCGGCGACGGTGAGCAGGCTGTGGCCATGGCTCGTGAGTTGCGGCCTGACGTCGTGCTGATGGACGTACGGATGCCGCGGCTCGACGGGATTTCCGCCACGCGTGAATTGGCCGGGGTTTGTGATGTGCTGATTCTCACCACGTTCGATGTCGACGAGTATGTGTTCGGGGCGTTGCGGGCCGGGGCCGCTGGGTTTTTGCTGAAGAATACGGATGCGGAGTCGTTGGTCGAGGCGGTTCGGGTGGTGGCTCGGGGGGATGGGCTCATTTCGCCGGGGGTTACGCGGAGGCTGATCGCGGCGTTCGCCGAGCAGGTTCCGATGCGGCGGGAAGAGGCGGCGGCGGATCCGGCAGGGTTGACGCCTCGGGAGCGGGAGGTGTTGGCATGTATTGGGCGGGGGTTGTCCAACGCCGATATTGCGAGAGAGCTCGACATGGCGGAGGCCACGACCAAGACCCATGTCAGCCGGGTGCTGAACAAACTGGGACTGAAGAGTCGGGTGCAGGCGGCGATTTACTATTCGGATTACTATTCTGAGGGTGTGTAGGCGGTCGGTTGTTGGTTTGTTGGGCTCGGGGGGTTGGGTTTGTTCGCGGCCCGCGGGCGGGGCGGCTTGTGGTCGTGGCTGTGGCGGGGGCTCCGTGGGGGAGTCGGTGCCCTGGCAGCCGCCTGGTGCTGGGTGGCCGCTTTTTGTGGCGCCTGACCGTCGGGGGTTCGTCCCATAAGGGCCGGGAGCCGGGTATCGCGTGGGAAGGGGTCTCTGGGCAGAGAGGGCGGGTGTGTCGTACGGACCCCCGTCTCAAAGTGCGGCGCCGTACGGAATGGGTATGGGCGGCGCGGTGGCCCAGCGGCCTCGCGCCGGGTCTCGGGGAGCGGAGGCGGTGTCAGAGCCCGAAGGCGCCGCCCTCGACGAGGATGAGCAGGCCGATGCCGACCAGGACCAGGGGCAGCAGGACGTGACCCCACCGGCTGAGGGCCTTGGCGACGACGGGACGGGTGGCGAAGTACCGTCCGGCGGCGCACCATACGGCGACCAGCGCCAGGAACACGACGACGTGCACGCTCGTCGAGCCTGCACCGGCGGTGGCGAAGACCGGCACGTACACGCCGATGTTGTCGCCGCCGTTGGCGAAGGTGACCGCGGCCACCTCCAACGCCGTGGGTCCGTTGGCGCGGTCTCGGGACGGGTCGTCGTCCCCGCCGCCGTCACGGCGGTCCTTCCACGCCTGCCAGCCGGCCTTGAGGCCCAGGGCGAGGGGGAGCAGGCCGAGGTAGGGGATGACCGGGGCGGGCAGGAAGGTGGCGCCGAACGCGCCCGCCGCCGCGACGGCCACGATCGCGATGAACCCGAGGTACTGCCCGGTCACGATCCGGGCGGCGGTGCCGCGCCGTCCGGCGCCCTGGGCGAAGAACAGGGCCAGGACCACGATGTCGTCGATGTTGGTGACGGCGAAGAGCCCGGCCGCCTGCCCGACGATGTCCAGGTTCACGAGCCGAACGCACACTTTCGGGTTGGGAGGGAGCGGACCCGCGGTGCGGCGTCAGGACGTGGCCGACCCGCGGTGCGGTGTCGCGACGTGGCCGACCTGCGGGCCGAGGCTACTCGGCGGGAACGTACAGGCTGAGGGTCTCGGCGACGCAGGCCGCCCGCTTCTCGCCCTCGATCTCGACCGTCATCTTCAGGCTGGACAGGTAGCCCGCGGGGGTGCCCTTGACGTCGGTGAGCTCGCCGACGGCCCTGATGCGCGCCCCGACCGGCACGGGCCGGGGGAAGCGGACCTTGTTGAGGCCGAAGTTGACGCCCATCGCGACGCCCTCGACCTTGAGCAGGGAGAACATGAACGACGGGAGCAACGCCAGGGTCAGGTATCCATGGGCGATCGTGCCGCCGAACGGACCTTCCTTGGCCCGCTCGGTGTCGACGTGGATCCACTGGTGGTCGTCGGTGGCGTCGGCGAAGAGGTTGACCTGGTCCTGAGTGACCGTGCGCCACTCGGTCGGCCCGAACTTCTCGCCGACGGCCGCCTTGAGCTCCTGAACGTTCGCGAAGGTCCGCATGCCCGAACGCTATTGCTCGGGCGCGACGGCTGCCAAGTTGGGTAACCGGCCAGCGCGTTCGGCTTGTTCGCGAAGGCTCCGGGAGCGCGCCGCGCCGTACGGAGTCGTCCGGGACGCCGGCTTTCCCGGAGGCGCAGGAGGCCGCGGGCAGTTGCAAAGATCTTTACTCGAAACCATCGCATAGGTGTTCGAGTCCGCGCTACAGTTCTGTGTACCGCAATCGAACAGAGGTTCGGCCTGGTGAGAGGGGGTGTGTCCGATGACGGTGCTTGCGCCGGCCCCTGCTCGGACACGCCGTAGCACTTTCTTCCCAAATCTAAGACGGCCGCTATATCCGGCAATAAAGTCCGAGAGCGTGGACCCTGTGCGAAACCCCTACGCTCCCGGTGCCGGGCAACGTCCGCCGGAGCTCGCCGGGCGCGATCGTGAGCTGCAACAGTTCGAGGTCGTGCTGGAGCGGGTGGCCCGCGGCCGTCCCGAGCGCAGCATGGTCGTCACCGGCCTGCGGGGCGTCGGCAAGACCGTCCTGCTCAACACGTTCAAGTCCATGGCCATGCAGCGGCTGTGGGGCACGGGCAAGATCGAGGCCCGGCCCGACCAGTCGATCAGGCGGCCGGTGGCGGCCGCCCTGCACATGGCCATCCGCGAGTTGGCCCCGCGCCACCGGGCGCCCGAGCGCATCGAGGAGTTCCTCGGCGTGCTCAAGGCGTTCGCCATGCGCGATCCGTCCGCGGCCAAGGGCACCTCGCACTGGTCGCCCGGCATCGAGGTGCCCGCCAGCCGCGGGCGCGCCGACTCCGGCGACCTGGAGATCGACCTCACCGAGTTGTTCGTCGACGCCGCGAGCGTGGCCACCGACCTGGCGGTGGGCATCGCGCTGTTCATCGACGAGATGCAAGACGTGCAGCCCGCCGACGTCTCCGCGCTGTGCGCCGCCTGCCACGAGCTGTCGCAGTCGGGCGGGCCGCTGATCGTGGTGGGGGCAGGGCTGCCGCACCTGCCGAGCGTCCTGTCGGCCAGCAAGAGCTATTCCGAACGGCTCTTCCGCTACGCGCGCATCGACAAGCTCGACCGAGACGCGGCCGACCTCGCGCTGATCCTGCCGGCCCGCGAGGAGGAGGTGGAGTTCACCCGGGAGGCGCTCGACGCTCTCTACGAGGCGGCCGACGGCTATCCCTACTTCGTGCAGGCGTACGGCAAGGTCGCCTGGGACCTCGCCCCGCGCAGCCCGATCACCATCGACGACGTCAAGGTCTCCGCCCCGGAGGCGGAGGAGGAACTGGCCGTCGGGTTCTTCGGCAGTCGCTACGAGCGTGCCACCCCGGCCGAGCGCGACTACATGCACGCCATGGCGCAGATCGGCGACGAGCCGGTCGCGACCGCGGAGGTGGCCGACGTTCTCGGGCGCAAGCCGTCCAGCCTCTCGCCCGCCCGCGACAGTCTCATCAAGAAAGGGCTCATCTACAGCGCCGAGCGCGGCCTGATCGCGTTCACGGTGCCGCACTTCGGGAAGTTCCTGCGCGCTCAGCCGGTCTGAGCGACGCCCCTAGACCTCTATTGGGCTGTCTAGTGGGGAAGCTAGACAGCCCAATAGAGCTGTATCACTGTGCCTGTCGAGCGGAATCTACCGCTTTCTAGCGTCAGGCCGATACTGGCGTATATTCCGGCAGAGAGCCGCTGTCCGCCGCGCTGACCACCGCCATACGCACCACCGGGCGCCTGCCGCTGAGGTAGACGGCGAAGACCACGTCGTCTTCGTCGTGGTTGCGGAAGGCGAAGAAACGCCAGCACAGCTCGCGCCACGTGTCGTACGGCTCGTCCGTGGCCAGCTCGCCCTGGTGGGCCCGCCAGGTGCCGCTCGACCGGAGCCGCGACAGGGTGACCGACTCGGCGGGGCCGCGGCGCTGCTCGCAGGGGGCGCGATACCGTACGCGGTCGATCAGCTCCTCGATCTCGGGCGACAGCGCCGCGAGCACGACCAAGCCGATGGCCGCGTACCAGGTGGGGTGGGCCGCGGCCGTCCAGCCGGTCACCGGCGCCCACACCGACACCCCGGCCATCCCGGCCAGCGCCACCGTCCGGCCGATCGAACGCAGCCCGACCGGCGCCGAGCTCACCTCGCCGAAGCAGCCGCAGCCCGCGTCGGGCCGCCGTCTGCGCAGCTCCAGCAGCACGTACGTGGACAGCGCGAAGAAGGCGACCGTGCCCCACCGGAACAGCGGATGCGTCGTGACCAGCAGGCCCACGGCCAGCGCCAGCTCACCGGCCGCGCACACCAGCAACGCCGGGGCCTGCAGGCGTCCGGGCACCAGCACCGCGGGCCCCAGCCTGGACAGCGACCCCGGCTCGCCCCCGGAGCTGACAGTGATCACCTTCGCCACCGTGCCGAGCACGAGGATGACGATCAGGAGCGGGAGCTGTGATTCCAGCACGGGCATCACCCCAATCCGATCTGCGCGTTGAAGCACCCTTTGACCAGCTCGCCGCCGAGCTCCACGTAGGAGGACGGCGACAACTCCGCGACCCGCCCGCGCGGCGAGGTGTCGCACTCGACACAACGATCGCAGAACCGTCCCGCCATGCACCCGCAGGCCACCACCGGCACGTTGGCGGAACGGTTGGAGCACACGTTTCTGACCTGGAGCAACGACCCGATCGCGAGGTAGGGCAGCCCGGCGCACGACACGCCCGTCTGCGGGCAGCCGGTGTCGGGGCGTTCGAGCATGGGGTAGGCCGCGCCGCGCTCCTCCTCGTCGAACGTGTCGGACCAGGTGGCGGTGCCGGAGATGCGTGACTGGGTGCCCGCGTACGCCGGGGGCGGAGGCGGCACGGACCGCGACGGGTAGGGGGGCTGCGAGGTGGCGGGCAGCAGGGCCTGGCTCGCGCCCTCCTGCCGGACGCCGATGGCGTCGAAGAGGTAGCCGGGTTCGAACTTGGGGTGGCGTACCTGGATGCGGCCGGAGGCCCGGTAGGGGATGACGGCCGTACGGTGGCCGCGGTGGGGGCCGCAGTCGAGCTCGACGGTCAGGTCTCTGCGGCCCTCTATGGACAGGATCGTCCCGGTTATGCGGGTGGTGTCGGCCCAGATGCGCTCGACCACGCGTCCCTCGCGCAGGGTCCGCATCAGCACCATCGAGCCCGTGGGCACGTCGGCGGGGGTGACCTCGGAGCCGTGCCAGGCGGTGGCCCAGGGCGCGATCACGAGGCGTTCTTCGCCGCCTCCGGGGGTCTCGATGATGATCAGGTGCGGGCTGACGTCCAGCACCTCGCCGGCGACCGCCCGCAGCGGGCCCCCGTCGCCGGGATCGGGGCCGGGAACGCCTCCCTCTCGGCCGAGCGCGGCCGCGGCCAGCACCCTGCGGCGCTCAACCCTCGGATAGCCCATCCGCCCTCCCTCGTCGGTTACCAGATTCACACGAGTCGGGGGGTTCGGTCACACCGTGGAGGCCGGTAGGAGAGCAAAATACGCATCCCTGGGGAAGTGCCTTCACCTACGGCGTCGTACAAACCGCCACCGACCTTGTCTGACCTTTGTCTTCGGTGGGCCGAAACCTGAATTGGGGTTCAGGCGCAAAGGGGCATCTGCCTGCGATTCTGGCCACGATGCAGACCACCGGATGGGAAGACGAGTTCCGCGAGTACGTCAGGGCGCGCGGGCCCGCGCTGCTGCGCACCGCCCACCAGCTCACCGGGCATCCGCTGGACGCGGAGGACCTGTTGCAGAGCGCGCTGACGAAGACGTACCTGGCGTGGGAGCGCATCGAGGACCGCAGGGCGCTGGACGGATACGTGCGGCGGGCCATGGTCAACATCAACATCTCGCAGTGGCGGCGGCGCAGACTGGAGGAGTACCCGTCGGACGAACTGCCCGAGCAGGCGGCGGCCGGTGGCGAGCCGGTGGTGTCGGAGGTTCACGAGGCTCTGGAGCAGGCGCTGCGGGAGTTGCCCGAACGCATGAGGACGGCGATCGTCCTGCGTTACTACGAGGACATGACGGAGCCGGAGATCGCCAGGACGCTCGGGATCAGCGTGGGGACGGTGAAGAGCACGGTGTCACGGGCGATGGCCAAGCTCAGGACGGCGTTGGGACTTCCCGGCTGACGTCGGCTCCCTCGCTCAGTGGCCCGTTCGGCGTCTCGGTGGCGCCGGCGGTCGCGCAGGGTCGTACGACGCTCCTGATCTTCCGCAGGCTGGTGAGGAACGCCTCCAGCTCGTCGGCCGCCAGCAACCCGGTGAAGCTGTCCTGGATGTCCTGTAGGTGCTGCGGCAGGACGCTCTTCAGCCGCTCACGCCCGGCGGCGGTGAGCGCGGCGTACGACGCGCGCCGGTCGGTGGCGCACGCCTCCCTCGTTACCAGCCCTTCGCGCTCAAGGCGATCGACGACCCTGGTCACCCCGCTCGTGGACAGCCCGATCTGGGCGGCGAGATCGCTCATCCGCAGCCGCTGGTGAGGGGAACGCGCCAACCGGATGGCGGTCTCGAAGTCGATCTCCGACAACCCCGCGTCGTTCAGCACAGGAGCCAGCCGGCCCATCAATCCGGAGTGCACCTCGGCCAGCAGCCCGACGGCGGTGAGCCGGGGGTCGTCAAAGTTCATCACATTCATACCTTATCTGATGATAGTTGACGGGAGGAATATTCCTCAGGTAGAAATTTGTTGGCGCAGACATCCGCATGGCAACCTTACTGAGGAGAACCCCGATGACCACTCGTACCTGGGAGTCCCTGACCATCCCGGCCGCCGGTGCCTACAACCTCGACGCCGCCCACACGACCATCGGTTTCGTCGTCAAGCACATGATGGTCAGCAAGGTCCGCGGTCGCTTCCAGACGTTCAACGGCTCGGTAACGATCGCGGAGAACCCGCTGGAGTCCAGCGCCCAGCTCACGATCGAGACCGAGTCGATCACCACCGGCGCCCCCGACCGCGACGGTCACCTGCGCAGCGACGACTTCCTGTCCGCCGAGAAGTTCCCGCAGATCACCTTCAAGAGCACCCGCGTGGTGGGGCACTCGGGCGACGAGTTCACCGTCGTCGGCGACCTCACCATCCGCGACGTGACCAAGGAGGTCGAGCTCACGGTCGAGTACGGCGGCGCCGGCACGAACCCGTGGGGCCAGGCCGTCTGGGGCTTCTCGATCACCACGGAGTTCGACCGCGAGGACTTCGGCCTGACCTGGAACCAGGCGCTGGAGACCGGTGGCGTCCTGGTGGGCAAGAAGGTCAAGATCGAGATCGAGGGCGAGGCCAACCCGGCCGCATAACGATCTCGCCATCCGTGCGACGGAGCCCTCCGGCGTACTGCGGGGTTATCCACAGGCTCGAAGCCCGCTCCAACTCTGGGCGGGCTTCATCCACAGCAAGTTACCCACAGGCTGTTGATAACTCTTGGTGAAGGCTGGGAACGCAATCGCTTTGCCGCCTCGCCAGAAGGCCGGTACGCTGTGCTGAGCCGCGCTGGCTCCGGGAGGATTCGCCTAGTCAGGTCTATGGCGCCGCACTGCTAATGCGGTTTGGTCTTACCGGCCATCCGGGGTTCAAATCCCCGATCCTCCGCAGGTGAAAGGCCCTCTACCGAACTTCGGTAGAGGGCCTTTTTTGATCTCTGCGGACGTCAGGGTCGCGGTTCGGGTTGCAGTTGCCCGTCAGGGCGGGCCCCAGAGTCCCTGGTCCATGCGGTTGCCGGCGTCCTTCATCTGAAGGGTGGCCACGTGGGTGTGGCGCTCTGTGGTCGTGACGCGAGTGTGGCCGAGGATCTCCTGTACGACCCGGATGTGGACGCCCCACTGTCGGCGCAAGTCGGCCTGACCCGGCAGGGCTGGCTCAGGCCGATGACTCTCTCCCCTCAGCGCCCGAAGGCTCGGCATCACCCGGCCCCCATATTGGGCACCCGATGCCTCCGGATGTTGAGGGCTCCGCCCTTGTCCTCGTGGCCCTGGCCCGCTTCCCCGTCGGGCGGGTCGACGGCAGACGGGATGATCAGCTAGGAGGCGTGTGCGTCCGCGCGGGGATGTGGCCGGGTACGTTGTCGCAGCACACGGCGAACCCGCTGTGGCGGGGGCACTCAACCTCTTCCGAAGTGGGGCAGAAGTAGATGTCGGGGCAGCCGCAGTCGTAGAAGACCGGCAGCGGATCGGGGAGCGTTGGAGCGGTCACGTGCCCCAGGATGCATGATCGAGAAGGTTGTCCGTTTTGGCCTGGCACCGGTTCGTCCGAGCGTATGGCCGGCGCACTTGCGGCACCCGCCGGTGGGTGCCGGCTGTCGTAACCGACTTGCGGCGATCGAAGTCCGGGGTTTCCGTTTCTCAGTCCACGTCTACCGGACGATGTGGTTGGCGTGCCCGATGGGACGGGAAAGCAGGGGAGCAGTGGGGAATCGTTGGGGTTGCGATCCCTTTGTTGAGCTGTAGCTACGCCGGTCGAGCAAGATCGGCGCGCGTCCGCGTGCGACGGCCAAGGCCGCGGCTCCCCGTGTGGCAGACATGATCCCATCCCCGATGGGACCTGTGGCTGATCCTTACCTTCTCAGGATGGTGGCTGCCGGTTCTCTACAGTCCTGTCGAACCATGCCATGGTCAGCTCGATCGGGTTGCGGTGAGTACGGCGATGTCACGGTCGAAGCAGACGATGATGTGGCCTTGTGGGGTGGCAGCGACGGCATTGACCAAGCCGGGGAATTCGATGTCAGAGATGATCTTGTTGAAGGTGGTGAGGCTCCATGCCGCCACCGTTCTGTGGCTGGCGGCAACTGCGATGGGGTGGCCGTCGATCGTGGTGGCGGCGAGCGCACCCACGGTTCCCGTGGAAAATTGGCCGATCTGCTGAGCGGTGGCGACGTCCCATACCTTCATCGGTGGGTCGCGCCAGTCATCGTTCGTGGTGATGGCGATGGGTCGTCCGTCCACGATGGTGGCGGCCACGAGGCGTACCGGTTTGCCGTTGCTTCCGGTGGTCTGGAGTCCGGTGTCGCGGTTGACAGTGAGGTCACGGACCCGGAAGCCGCCGCCCCACCGTCCGAGTAGGGCGACGGGCTGGTCGTCGAGCGTGGTGGTGGCGAGGTCGTGTACCCATCGATGGTCGCTCTTGCGGGGGTTGCCGGTCTCTTCGCCGGTGCGGAGATCCCATACCCGGATGGTCTTGTCGTCGCCGGCGGTGATGGCCCGGGGTAGGTCGCCCGTATTGTCGGCCGCGACGGCGGTTATCGGGCGGCGGTGGGAGGTCAACGGCGCTCCGGCCGCTTTCCCCAGTGTGAGGTCCCAGAGTCGGACATTGCCGTCCTTGCCTCCGGTGATCGCCACCGCGCTACCGTCCACTTGGATCGCGGCGACAGCAGTGACGGCGCCGGTGTTGTCCGTGAGTGGCCGGCACACCTGCTCGCCGGTGTCCAGATCCCATGCTCGTACGGTTTCGTCCTCGCTGCCGGTGACCGCCACCGGTCGGCCAGCCACTGAAGTGGTGGCCACCGCCGTGATCGCGGCGTCGTGGCGAACTGATTTGTCGGCCGGTTCGCCGACGACCAGATCGGACACCCGGACCGACCCGCCGTCGCAACTCGACACCACCACCTGCCGGCCATCCACCACTGCCGTCGCCACCGCATGCACCGTCCGAGGATGCTGAGGGAACAGCTCACCCACCAGTTCGGCCGTTTTCAGGTCCCACACCTGGATGGTCGGCTCGTTGGAGTTGCAGGTGATCGTCACCGGCCGGCCGTGCACAACCGTGGTCGTCACGGCCTCCAAGTCGGCAGACAGGGGGAGGTCACCGACCGGAAGTCCGGTGGCTAGGTCCGACACGCGTGTGGTCGTCTGGTAGCCACCAGAGACGACCACCAGATGGCCGGCAGTCGGCTCCGCGACCGCAACCGCGCCCACATGTCCGCTGTGGCCAGTGAACGGGTTACCCACCGGATCACCGGTACCCAGGTCCCATACCCGGACCGTTCGATCGCCGCCCGTGACAGCTACCCAGCGACCGTCCAGCACCGCGGTCGCCACTGCGTACACCGGGCCGGTGTGGCCGCGGATCGGTGCCATCACCTCCTGCCGCGTTTCCAGATCCCATACCCGTACCGTCGTGTCGTAGCAACCGGTGACCACCACCTGGCGGCCATGGCGTTCCGCGATCGCGAGGGCCTCCACGCTGCCAGCCTGAAGGTGGAACGGCTCGCCCACCGGCCTACCGGACGCGAGTTCCCACACCCGCACGGTGTCGTCGTCACCACCGCTGAGCACAACGGGGCGACCGTCCAGAACGGACATCGCCAGCGCCCGCACCGCGTTCGTGTGACCAGCCCATGAGGCTCCGACCTGCTCGCCGGTTGACAGATCCCAGACCCGTACGGTCTCGTCGCCGCCCCCGGTGACCGCCACGGCACGGCCGTCGAAGACCGCGGTCGTCACCGCCGCCACCCAATTGGTGTGACCGTCGGTGGTGCCCAACGGCGGGCATGACGTCACACCCTTCGGCAGCAGACTGGTCCAAGTTTGCCGCACACGCCAGGCAGCAGGACGAACAACCGAGACCTCATGGCGGGACAGTGACGACATGCCGCGCATAGTAGTTGCCGGCACCGGGACACGTCTCCAGAAAGCCCGGGATGATCGTCTTCCTGGGCGGCGGTGCGTGGCCGGAGCTGACGGGTCCTATGGACAACATTGGACGGTCCTTCCGACGCAGGCGAAAGACCCCTCTATCGAACCTTCTCTTCTAATGGTCGTCGCAACATCCCAGATGAGGGGATGCGACGGACTTCGAGATCCGGGAGGACCGGGAACGCAGCCAGGGCCGCAGGGCTCTTTCCTGAGAGCGGGCGGCGTACTTGCGGCTCGTGCAGCAGGGCTTGAGCCGCAAGGAGGCATGCCGGATCGTCGGCATCAACTCCCGGACCGGACGACGATGACGAAGCGGACGCAATCCGACCGGCCAAGCACGTGGGGGCGCTACCGACAACCTTGGCGTCGTCCCCAGACGTGCGTGGCCGCTACCTGAACGAGGCCGAGCGGATCCACATGGCCGACCGGGCGCGGGAGAACGCGTCGATCCGTGAGATCGCGCGCCCTCCATCATCAGCCGGGAGATCCGCCGCAACCGCCACCCTGGCAACGGACAGGACCGGCCGCACGCGGCTCAGGCTCGAGCCGACGCGCGCCGCCCCCGCCCATCGGCAAGAACGGCAACTCCGCCATCGGCACCCTCGCCGAGCGCTCCACCCGCTACGTGATGCTCGTACACCTCCCGCACGACCGCAGCGCCGAACTGATGCGCGAGGCTCTCACCCAGACCGTTACGACCCCTGTCACGCCACCTGCTGCGGGCGGGTACCGAGCGCGTGTCGCGTGGCAGCCGTAGTGGCGCTCGATATGGGGCTGGTGTCGCCTTCGTGCGTGTCGGGAATTGTGCGGGTCGTGTCGTTCCGGACGCTGGCACCGTTGCGCCGCCGGGGACAGGATTTCCTCTGTAAGTCACTTCGAGCGGGTGGGAGCAGGGTTATGGGATCGGGTCGGAACGTGGCGGTGTTCGGGGCCTATGGGCACACCGGGCGGTTCGTGGTCGCGGAACTGCGTGAGCGTGGATACGTTCCGCTGCTGCTCGGCCGTGACCAGGGCAAGTTGACGGCGCTGGCGCAGGCTCAGCCGGGGCTTGAGACGTGGCAGGCATCGGCCGACGACCCGGCCGCGCTCGACCGCGCGCTGAAGGGCGCCGATGCCGTGATCAACACCGCCGGGCCCTTCGCCTCGACCGCCGGCCCGCTGGTCGAGGCGGCGCTGCGGGCCGGTATCCCGTATGTCGACGTGGCGGCCGAGATCGAGGCGAACGTCGACACGTTCGCGCACTTCGCCGAGCGTGCCGGTGCCGCGGGCATCGCGGTGGTGCCGGCGATGGCCTTCTACGGCGGTCTCGGTGATCTGCTGGTCACCACCGCGATGGGCGACTGGACGGCGGCGGACGAGGTGCACGTCGCCTACGGTCTGAGCAGTTGGCACCCCACCGCCGGAACGCTCGCCTCGGGCACGGTCTCGTCGCAGCGGCGGGGTGGTCGCCGGGTCCGCTACTCCGGCGGGCAACTGCAGTACCACGATGACGCTCTGCCGACGCTGGAGTGGCCCTTCCCGGCTCCGCTGGGTCCGCAGAGCGTCATCGGCGAGTTCTCCATGGCCGACGTCGTCACCGTTCCCAGTCATCTGGCGGTTCCGGAGGTGCGTACCTACATGACCGCCAAGGCGGCCGCGGACCTGTTCGCTCCCGACCCCTCGGCGCCGACCGCGGTTGACGAGCGGGGTCGTTCCGAGCAGACCTTCGTGGTCGACGTCCTCGTCCGCTCCGGTGACACCGAACGCCGTGTGGCCGCCGCTGGTCAGGACATCTACGCCATCAGCGCGCCGCTCGCGGTCGAGGCCGTCGACCGCATCCTCACCGGCCGCACCAGGACCACCGGCGTCGCCTCCGCGGGCGCGATCTTCGACGCCCCCGACTTCCTGCGCGCCCTGTCCGCGCACCTCACGGTGCACCTGCCGCTCGACATGCGTGGCTGACCGACGACCCGTATCGGGAGCCAATTTTCTGTTCCGCTCGGCGTCGGTTCGGTCGATGGCGAGGGTGTCCATGGTCACACCCGGAGTCTGCCGTCGGGATCGCGATGCGGCTTTCGAGGCGGGTCGGTCGATCTGGCAGGGTGGACGAGGAGCAGGAGAAGCGGCAGGGCGGAGATGGGCGCGTGGCTGGGTGGAGCGCGATGGCGGGTACGCACGACTTCGTCGTGGCCGACGAGGCGGTGGCGCGGGCGCTCGCCGGGCGACTCGCGGAGTACGGGTTCCCCCGGGTTCTCGCCCGTCCGCATCCGGATGGTGGCTGGCTGGTGATGGCGCTCGACGCGGGGCCCTACCCGGTCGACACCGTGGGACACCGGCAGATCGCGGCGGTGCGCAGGGAAGCCTTGGCGATCGCGCGGACGTACGGTGGCCGACCCAGCGGCGGCAGCCAGTTCGACGTCAGCCAGGCGGCCGAGCATCGCAGATGGACGGCCCCTGTCGAGGTGAGGGGGACGAAGGCGCGTCCGCCGGTTCCCGAGGTCACCGTCGTTCCTGCGCCACCTCGGCGACAGCTGGCGCTCACACCGGATCACGCCACCCCGGGGACCGTGGAACCGGCCGGTCTCGACGACGTGCCGTGGGGGGAACTGGGGCACGCGCACGGGTCCGCCGCCGACGTCCCCGGCCTGCTGCGTGAGCTGGCGGACGGCACGGAGGAGTGGGACGAGGTCCTCGACGAGTTGTTCGGCGACAACCTGCTGCACCAGGGCGACTGCTACGAGGCCACCGCCCCCGCGCTGCCGTTCCTCACCGAGTTGATCGTCGCCGACGTGGTGCCCGCACGGCGGCGCCGGGAGCTCTACCTGTGGCTGGTGGTCGCCGGTGGCCGCCGCAACGACAACCTGGTCGCGTTCGCGGACCTCGCGCTGGACGAGGAGGAGCCGCTCCGGACGGGGGCGTGGACCGAGGAGGTGTTCAGGACCGTCGGTGACCAGGTCCCGGTGCTGCTGGATCGGTGGGAGGTCGAGCCGCCGGGGATCCGGTTCGTGCTCGCCGTCCTCGCCGCGCAGCATCCCGGGCACGGCGTACGGGTCGCCGACCGGATCGCCGCGATGGCCGCCGAACTCGACGGCACGCAGCAGGGGGCGTATCTGAGGCTCGCGGTGGAACTCGTACGCGGGCGCGACGAGCGGGCGCTGGCCCTCGCCTCCGAGATCATCGGCTGGGAGGACCGTCTGAGGCCCGAGTGGCTGGAGGCTCCGGGGGTGCCCGACGGCATCAAGGCGGCGCACGTGCTGGCCGAGGGCGTGCTCTGCACGATCGAATGAATGACGCGGATCGTTCTGATGCGAACGGCGTCTTGAAGGCCGTCTCTCTCAGCCCTCTTCGGAGGAGGGGGCGGCGGGCGGGCTCTGGGGCGAACGGGGTTCTTTTGCGGTAGGACTGTCGATCAACGTTCGATCGACAGGAGTGGGTGGACATGGGAAAGGGAATCGCTCGATTAGAGATCGGGCTGATCGTGGCGGGGCTGGTCGCGATCGCGGTTCTTCGGCCGCACGGGTTGTGGGGGGACGGCGGGGTTCGGTATCTCAATCTCACCGAGTTGTTGACGACCGGTGAGGTGTCTGACGGTAAGTATTCGCTGATCGGTCCGTTGTTGTCGGCCCCGATGTGGTTGGCCGGTCAGTTGGTGGGCGCGCGGGAGGCGTGGGTCGCGCACTACAACGGCGTGGTTCTCGCGCTGGGTCTGCTGGCCTTCTATTGGATGCTGCGCGACAGGATGCCTCGCGAGGTGCTGCGTACGTTCCTGTTGTTGCTGGTCTTCGCCTCGATGTTCGCCAAGCACGTCACCCTTTACTACGGTGAGGTGTTCACGGCCGTCCTGGTCGCGGTCGGGACCATCGTGGTGGTCACCGGGCGTCGCGGTGGCTGGGTGGCGGTCGTCACGGGTGTGGCCAATACGCCTGCCGCGCTGGTCGGCCTGGGGTTGCTGGCGCTGCGGCGGGCGTGGGACACCCGGCGGGCATGGTGTCTGCTGGTGGTCTTCGCGGCGGGTGCCGTCGTGATGGCCGAGGCGTGGATACGGCGCGGCAGTCCGTTCCGCACGGGATATGAGAGCGGGAACCAGGACCACCACACGGTCATGCCGTATTCGGGAGGGGAGGGGTTCAGCTATCCACTGGTCTTCGGGTTGCTGTCGCTGCTGCTGTCGTTCGGCAAGGGGCTCGTCTTCTTCGCGCCCGCCTTCTTCCTGCCGGTGCGCGAGAGGTTGAAGGATCTGCGCGCCCGTGCCGATCTGGGCGCGCTCTACGGCATGTGGATGGCTTTCACCGTTGGGCTGATCCTGCTTTACGCGCACTACTGGGCCTGGACGGGGGCGCATTTCTGGGGGCCGCGCTATCTTCTGTTCGCCTCCCTTCCCGCCTGCCTGGTGTTGGCGGTCCGGATGCACCGGCCCTACGAGTCCCTTCTTCCCAACGTGCTCACCTTGGTGGCTCTCGCGCTGTCGGTCTGGGTGGGGGTGAGCGGGGCCGTGTTCGGTGACAGCGCGGCGACGCCGGCCGGTTGCCTGGTCGACGGGCCCAGGTACGAGGCGCCGCTGTGCTACTACACCCCGGAGTTCAGCGCGCTGTGGTACCCGTTCGTCGAGCCGCCCACCATGGACGCGGCCCAACTGGCCTACCTGGTCTTCGGGCTGGGCGCCGGGGCGTATTTGCTGGCGCGCCCGGCGCTCGTCGTGTTCCGTCAGGTGTCCGCACGGGTGGCGGCTGTGCGGTTCACGCCCGATCGCGGGCTCTGATGGGCGGGGCCGTGCGCTGGTTCTCGTCAGCCGGTCGCACGTTGTACGGTGCGGTGGAGGAAGGCGGGTGGCGAAATGGCGGATGAGCAGATCACGACCATCCACAAATGTCACTTGTGCAAGCGGACCTTCGGCCTCACGCCCGCGAAGGCCATGACGATCATGACGGTCATGATGGACCCCGAGACCAATCTTCCGCTGGGTATGACGGTGTCGGGGGTGCTTCGCGAGCCGACGCCGGAGGCCGCCGCCAGAGCGGTCGAGGCGTACGTCTGCTCCGACTGCGTCGACCGGGTCAAGCAGCTCAAGGAGTTCATGGATCGGCCCGTCGGGCGGTTCGGGACCTGGCGGTGACAGAGCCCCTGGTCGGCCCCTCTTCTCCGAGGTTCGCGACGAAGAGGGGCCCGGGTCGGGTCTACGGCTGCAGGACCGAGAGGATGTTGCCCGACGGGTCGGTGAACCAGGCGATGGGCGGGCCGCCGTCGCCCCTGGCCACGCCCCGTTCGTCCTGCTCGAAGCCCTCGTAGCGCAGGAAGCGCACCCCTCGCGCCGCCAGGTCGTCCACGGCCCGGTCGATGTCCTCCACCGGGAAGTTGAGGATCGTGAAGGTGGCCGGGACATGGCTGTCGCCCTTGGGGTAGGCCAGGACCTCCGTGCCGCCGCCGAGGT
This sequence comes from Nonomuraea antimicrobica, assembly GCF_039536965.1. Lineage (NCBI taxonomy): Bacteria > Bacillati > Actinomycetota > Actinomycetes > Streptosporangiales > Streptosporangiaceae > Nonomuraea > Nonomuraea antimicrobica. The sequence goes on from NZ_BAAAZP010000102.1 coordinate 30,326, forward strand.
GCAGCGTCAGCAGCCCGTGCTCCTCCGTGACCCGGATGCCCAGGGTCTCGCCGTAGAACTGCTTCGCGGCCCCGGTGTCGTTCACCGAGAACCCACTGAACGCCTTCGCTGTGCCGAGCATCGCTACATCCCCCTGCGGTGTTGCTCGCTGAGCTGAATGATCTGTACGTAGTTCCCGTCCGGGTCGATCGCGGTCGCGAACAGGCTGCCGTCGCGGTCTTCCAGCGGGGCCAGCCACCGCGTGCCCGCCTGGTCCATCCGGGTGGCGACGGCCCGAGCGTCCTCGACGTCGAAGTTCAGTATCACCCTGCCGGGCTCCGGGTTCTTGTCGGCCACGTCCGCCCGCGTGTCGATGAACAGGAAGAACTCCCCGAACTTGAGCACCCGGTAGCCGTTGACATCGGCGTCCTCCTGCGGGTCGAGCGCGGAGACGTACCAGGTGCGCAGCCGCCGGGGATCGGTGCTGGACAGCAGCAGGCTGCCCAGGACGGGTCGTTTCATCGCGAAATCCTTTCTCTCGTCGATGTGCAGACCCGCCCTCCGGCGAAAACTCATCGGACCGGGGCAAAAGCGAGCGCGGCGCGCCCCGGGGGAAAGGGCACGCCGCGCCGTCACTGCGGAAGGTCAGCCGGTCGTGAGCGTGAGCCCGTACACGCTCAGGATCTCGTTGACCGGCTGGTGGTACGTGGTGCCGCCGACGGTGCAGTTGCCCGAGCCGCCGGAGGTCACGCCCTGGGCCTGGCTGCCGGAGATGAACGAGCCGCCGGAGTCGCCCGGCTGCGCGCACGCGCTCGTCCTGGTCAGGCCGCTGACGGTGCCCTGCGGGTAGGTGACGCTGGCGTTGTGCTGCTGGATGGTGCCGCAGCGCCAGCCGGTGGTCGAACCGGAGCGGCAGATGGACGAGCCGACCGCGGCCTGCGTGGAGCCGCGTACGGTCACGTTCGCGCCGCCCGAGCCGCGCACGTACGGCGTGACGGTGTTGCCGGGAGCGGCGACCCAGGCGTAGTCGTTGCCGGGGAACGACGAGCCCTGGAAGGTGCCCGTCGGGCTGGTCGTACCGGAGCCGGCCCGGCCGCAGTGGCCCGCGGTGACGAAGCCGGGAGTGCTGCCCCTGGTCACGGAGAAGCCGACGCTGCACCGGGAGGAGCCGATGTAGTACGCGGCCCCGCCGATGATGTTGATGAACGTCGTCGGCCGCTCGGCCGTCGCCGCCACGGTGATCGCGTTCCTGTCGACGCCGGCGGCCGCGACGAGGGACTCCGCGGCCTCGACCGTGGGCGCCTGGACGGAGACGGTGTTGGTGGTCACGTCGGCGTACCAGAGGGCGGCGCCGGACTTGGCCTTCTTCGGGGCCTGGTCGAGCTGCTGCATGATGCCGTTGAGCTGGGCCAGCGAACGCTGCACGACCACGGGCTGCGCGCCCTGCGCCTCGATGGCCTTGGTGGTCGCCGGGTCCGTGGTGGCGACCGAGAGCTTGGACGCGTCCGCGTTCAGCCAGGCGCCGCCGAACGAACCGCCCAGTGCGGTGGTCAGGTTCGACTCGACGGCCGCGGCGCGCTCCTCGTTGGCCAGGCGGGCGATGGCCTGCGCCTCGGTGAGGCCGAGATCGCGCTCGAGCGCGTCGATCATGGAGGGGGGTGCTGGGGAGGCGGATTGAGGTGCCGGGTCAGCCGCTGCTGCCGCTGGGCTCAGGGGGGTGGCCAGGCAGACGGCGAGGATCACGCCGCCTGCCACCGCAGAGCGTTTACTCAACATGTGCACTCCTCGGGTGGGGGTGCTGTCAAGTTAACGGCTGGTAGGGATCCTGCTTAGATACCAATCGGGCTCTATTTCGGTGTTATGGGTGCCTTTCGGTCATAAATCCGGATGGGTAATGGCCAGCCGTAAAGACGAACGTCCTGATGGGTGGCCGGGCACCGGGCGGTGGGAGTCAGCCGGTGCTCCGCTGCAACGGCCGCGTCCGGGCCGTCAGCAGGGCGATCAGCACGTACGGCAGCGTCAACAGCGCGAACGTCACCCCGTGCGAGGCGTACGGCGAGGCCGCCCCGTAGGCGGCGTAGACCCCGAGCGTCACCACGTTGGTGCCCAGCCCGGCGACCGAGGTCACGGTGGCCCGCGCCGGCCCGGTGATGCGCTCCTGGAGACGTACGCCGGCCAGCACCCCGGCCAACTGGAACGCCCCGAAGGCCAGGGCGATCAGCACGAACCCGGCCGGGTGACCGCTGATCGCCCCCGCGGCCATGACGAGCGCCGCCAGCCCCAGCATCAGGGCGTACGGGCGGGCGGGCAGGCGCTCGGCGGCCCCCGCCAGCAGGCCGCCCCCGGTGGCGCCGACCCAGACGAGCAGGATCAGCAGCGGGATGAACGTCTGCGCCACGCCCATCTCGGCTCCCAGGAACGGGACGTACTCCTCCAGCGCCCCCCAGATCGCCGTCACGAACGCGACCAGCAGCACAGCGTGCGTGACGCCCCGGTCGGCGCGCGCCTGCGTGATCCCCTCCTTCAGAACCGACAGGTAACGCCGATCATCGGAGGCGGCGCGCGTCCGGTGCTCGGGGAGCGTCAGGGCCGTGGCCGCGCACAGGACGCAGGCCAGCACGCTGGCCGTGGCCACCGCGGGATAGCCGCCGGTCGCGAAGACGGGGACGGCCAGGCCGATCGCCGCCGCGTTCGCGACGAGACCGAGGGCGCTCGCCCGGCCCATGACCGTCGCGTACCGTCCGGCCTGGCCGCGCCGTTCCAGCTCCTCGTACGCCAGCGCCTCGTAGGCGCCGGACACCAGCGCACCCTGCGCGCCCCACAGCACGAACCCGGCCGCGAAGACCCAGTAGGAGGGGAAGAGCACCCACAACGCGAAGCCCAGAGCGGCCAGCAGCGGGCCGAGGCACAACAGCAGCCGTCTGGACACGGTGTCGGCCCAGGCGCCGGAGGGGATCTCCAGCAGCGTGCCCGTGACCGACCAGATGACGAACAGGGACGACGCCTGGGCGACGGAGAGCCCGGTATCGGTGAACAACAGCGCGTACACCGGGTAGATCAGGATGAATTCACCGAGGAACGCATAGGCGTACAACGATGCGATGAGCATGGGGCCTTCCAGGGGAGAGACGAACGGGGGACTCCGAGTGCTCGCCGCCTCGGAGGCCCGCGCGCCCCGCGCCGGCCCCTGGTTATGGATCAATGTCGCCAGGTCATGCCGAGGATTCTAGGCGGCGAACGCCTTCGACGCACTCAGGAAAAGACCGGCGCACGCTCGTGCTCGGCCGCCCGGGCACGCTCCGGCCTGAGCTACGCTGCCGGACGTGGCGCAGGCACTATGTGTGGTGGTCCGATATCGCAAGGCGGTGACGTACGGCGTGCACGCGCTGCTCGCCGCCCTGGAGACCGCGGGGGTCGAGCACGAGCTGCGGCTCGGCACCACCCCCGAGGAGAGCGCGGGGCACATCGCGGCCACCGGCGCCGACCGGGTGCTGACGCTCTGGTCGTTCTACTCGCCCGACGCCGAGGCCATGGCCGCCGAACTGGCCGCGGTCAGGTCGCTCAGCGGCGGGCGCGGGCTGCACATCGCCGGAGGCGTGCACGCCACGGCCGAGCCCCAGCAGGTCATCGACGCGGGCTGGGACCTGGCGGGCATCGGCGAGGGCGAGTCCACGATCATCTCCCTCGTCCGGGCGCTCCAGCGGGACGAGCCGCTCACCTCCGTGCCGGGGCTGGCGGTCAAGGACGCCGACGGCGTCGCCCTGCGCACCAGGCCAGCGCCGCAGCTCCCGCTCGACGCGTTCCCCTCCTTCGCGGGCAGGAACGGGCCGATCGAGATCACCCGGGGCTGCCGGTACACGTGCCGCTTCTGTCAGACGCCGTTCATGTTCGGCGGGCAGTTCCGGCACCGGTCGGTGGCGAGCGTACGCGCGCACGTGCGCGAGATGGCCGGCCGGGGGATGCGCGACGTGCGGTTCATCACGCCCACCTCGCTCTCGTACGGCTCGCCCGGCCCCGATCCCGACCTCGACGCGGTCGAGGAGCTGCTGGCGGGGGTCGAGGAGGAGCTGCCGCCGCACGGGCGGATCTTCTTCGGCAGCTTTCCCTCCGAGGTGCGCCCCGAGCACGTCACGGTTGAGGCGATGCGGCTGCTCAAACGGTACGTCGCCAACGACAACCTGATCATCGGGGCGCAGTCGGGGTCGGACCGGGTGCTGGCCGCGTCGGGGCGGGGGCACGACACCTCACCCGTACGCGATGCCGTCAGGATCGCGGCAGAACACGGCTTCCGGCCCAACGTCGACTTCATCTTCGGGATGCCGGGGGAGTCGCAGGAGGATCAGGAGCAGTCGCTCCGCCTCGCCGCCGACCTGGCCGACCTCGGCGCCCGCATCCACACCCACACGTTCATGCCGCTGCCGGGCACGCCGTGGCGCGACGCGGAGCCGGCCTTCATCCCGCTGTCCACGATGAGCGAGCTCGACCGGCTGGCCCAGCGGGGCGACGCCTACGGGCACTGGCGCAAGCAGGCCGAGCACGCGGCCCGGCTGGCCGAGACGGCCAAGGCGTACCCGCGCCGCACCCGCCGCCGCCGGGCCACCTGAGCCCCCCACCTGAGCCCCTGGGACAGGTCAGTCGTCGCGAGGGCCGTCGGGGTCCTCCAGGGAGTCCAGGACGCGTTCGAAGGCATCGCTGAGCGGCCGCAGCGCCTGCGAGAAGGCGTTGACCAACGGGCCGAAGATCTCGCTCACCTCGGTCATGAGGTCGGTGTCCTTGGCCTCGGGAGGCGCCCAGCGCATGGCGTCCGCGCTCAGCGTCTCCCACTCCTCGACGACGCCGTCGATCGCGTCGACCACGTGATCAGGATCGCTTGGCATGGCCGTTCTCCGTGAAGTCTGTGGAAGTCAGCCGTGAAACGGGGCCCTCCGCAGGGGAGGGCCGACACTTCCACGGTACGTCAGGCGGGGGTCGACACGCCCACGCCGCCCCGGGTCTGTGCGCCGTAGCGCTGCTTGTCGGCGTTCAGGTCGAGGGGGCGGATGGCGGCGCGGCCGGCGATGATCTCCTCGGTGAGCAGCGTGGCCGGTACCAGCCACGACACCTCGAACTCCAGCCCGTCGGGGTCGCGCGCGTAGAGGGCCTTGGTCGTGCTGTGGTCGGACGAGCCCACCAGCGCGCCCAGCTCGGCCAGCTTGGCCTGCACGCGCTCCAGCTCCGCCAGGGTGTCGACCTCCCAGGCCAGGTGGTAGAGCCCGACGGAGGTGCGCCCGGCGGGCGAGGGGGCCGCGTGCTCGCCGATCTGGAACAGGCCGAGGTCGTGGTCGTTCGACGAGTCGGGGGCCTGGAGGAAGGCGGCGCCCTGCATGCCCATGACGACCTCGAACCCGAGGGCCTCGCGGTAGAAGGCGACGCTGCGCTCCACGTCGCGGACGTAGAGGACCGCGTGGTTGAGCCGCTGGACCGGCATGGTTCGCCCCTTTCGGCAGAGTTCGAGGTTAAGCATATGAGCGTTCAACTAAATTGAGAGGGTGGCCCGATGACTGGACGCGTGCCGGAGTCGGTTCGACGTCCTCACTCCCGAGCGGGTGCGGCGGTTGGCCGAGATTTGCGCGGACGTCAGGGACACGTTGGAGGGGTAGCGAGAAAAGTGTCGTTCGCAGGCCGTAGCGTTCTCCCCGGTACCCGACCGAGGAGAGGCCGATGCACGACACCGAAGAGGCGCTGTTCAGGGCTGTTCACGGGATCGCGGGGCGGTTCGCCGGCCAGCCTGTCCCCGTGGTGATGGACGCTTTGCTGCGCCACCTGCCCAAGGCTCCCGGCCTCGAGGTGACGGAGATCAGGAAGATCGCCGAGGAGATCAGCGTGGGGCGTGACCCCTCGGGGTTGTGAAACGACCGCTTGTGGACATCCGGTCGTCAGGGGAGCATCGAGCCATGCGCGCGCCAACCCCTGACGATCGCTCCACGCGAGGGTCGTGGACGGTCGGTTTCCCCCATTCCCCCCAGCTCGCGCTGGAGCACGTGTTAGGAGTTCACGGGTGACGCTGGTCGCTGGGGTCGATTCCTCCACGCAGAGTTGCAAGGTCGTCATTCGTGACGCGCGGACGGGCGAGCTGGTGCGGCAGGGCAGGGCCGCGCATCCGGCGGGCACCGAGGTGCACCCCTCCCACTGGTGGACCGCGCTGCTGCGGGCCCTCGACGAGGCCGGCGGGCTCGACGGCGTGTCCGCCGTCAGCGTCGCCGGGCAGCAGCACGGCATGGTCTGCCTCGACGAGTCGGGAGCGGTCGTCCGTGACGCCCTGCTGTGGAACGACACCCGCTCCGCCCAGGCCGCCACCGACCTGATCGCCGAGCTGGGCGGGCCGCGGGCGTGGGCCGAGGGCGTGGGACTGGTGCCGGTCGCCTCGTTCACGGTGACCAAGCTGCGCTGGCTGGCCGAGCACGAGCCCGGCAACGCGCGCCGCACGGCCGCCGTGTGCCTGCCGCACGACTGGCTCACGTGGCGGCTGTCGGGCGCGCTCGGCTCCGGCCTCCCCTTCGACGTGGCGGCCTGGGAGAGCGCGCCGCTGCCGCCGCTGTCCCTGCTGACCACCGACCGGGGCGACGCCTCGGGCACCGGCTACTGGTCGCCGGCCACCGGCGCCTACCGTACAGATCTGCTCAAGGCGGCCTTCGGCGCGGTCCCGCTGCTGCCCAGGGTGCTCGGGCCCGCCGAGCCCGCCACCGAGGGCCCGGTGCTGATCGGGCCGGGCACCGGCGACAACATGGCCGCCGCGCTGGGCGTGGGCGCCAGGTCCGGTGACGTCGTGGTGTCGCTGGGGACGTCCGGCACGGTGTTCGCGGTCGCGGAGGCGCCCAGCGCCGATCCCACGGGCGTGGTAGCGGGCTTCGCCGACGCCACGGGGCGCTTCCTGCCGCTGGTGTGCACGCTCAACGCGGCCCGGGTCCTGGACGCCGCCGCCCGCATCGTCGGGGTGGGGCTCGACGAGCTGAGCACCCTGGCCCTGCGGGCGCCCGCGGGGGCCGACGGGCTGACGCTGGTGCCGTACCTGGAGGGTGAGCGCACCCCCAACCGGCCCACGGCCACCGGTTCCGTGCACGGGCTGACGCTGGCCACCTCGACCCCGGCCCATCTGGCGCGGGCGGCCGTCGAGGGCATGCTGTGCGGCCTGGCCGACGCGCTGGACGCGCTGGCCCTGCGGCCTGAGCGGGTGCTGCTGATCGGCGGGGCGGCCCGCTCCGAGGCGGTCCGGCGGATCGCGCCCACCGTCTTCGGCGGGCCGATCACGGTGCCGCCGCCCGCCGAGTACGTCGCCGACGGCGCCGCGTACCAGGCGGCGACGCTGGTGACCCGGCCCGAGTGGCGTTCTGGCGACGTGGAGACGTACGAGGGGGCGGCGGTGCCCGCCATCCGCGCCCGCTACGCGCGCGCCACCGAGCACGTCCTCGACTGAACCCGCTCGCGCGCCCCTGAGCACCCCGGCCCTTGGGCGCGCGGGCCCCAAGGGTACGGGCCCCCCAGGGTCGGTAGGGGACGGGGGTCAGGGTCGGGTCAGGGACGTATCGGGGCAGGAGCCGGATGCCGGGCACCCCGTACGACGGCGAGAGTATCCCCATGACCGCGGCAGCCAAGAGGCTCTCCCCCTACATCGCCTGCGCGTCGATCCTGTTCGCAGTGATCGCCGTGGTGGTGGGCCAGTTCGACCCTGACCCTCACCTCGATCCCTTGAACATCACCATCAGCGAGTACGCCGTGTCCGACCGCGGGGGCGTCACGGAGGTCGCGATGGCGGTGCTCGGGATCGGTTCGCTGGTGTTGCTGGTGGGGCTGCGGGTCGCGGGGGCGCCCGTACGGGGCTGGCCGGAGCGGTTGCTGATGGTGTGGTCGGGCGCCCTGGTGGTGGCCGCGGTGGTCCCGACCACGCCCATCGGCCACGACCTCGACCTGGCGGCCCAGATCCACCGGTACGCCTCGATCGCCGCCTTCGTGAGCCTGCCCGCGGCCGGTGCGCTGATGGTCCCGCGACTGGCTGCGGACGCGGACTGGAAGCCCGTGGCGCGGGTCGTCGAGTGGGTGGCGCTGGCCGGGGGGTTCGGGCTGCTGGCGATCACGTACGTGGCCCTGCCGGGCGACCGGGTGCTGATCGGGCTCGTCGAGCGGGTGCTGCTGGGCGCCGAGGTGGCGCTGCTGTCGGTGCTGGCGGCCTGGCTGGTACGGCTGGCCTGGCGGCGGAGCACCCCAGAGGTCGCAAATTTCCCGACATATCACAGATTTATCGCCAGTCGATCTTAAAAACATCTGTTTCGGTGCTATTCTCTCCGCGATCTTCTATCCGGGAGCAGGTACCATGGCATCGGGCAGATCCATCAGATTCAAGATCTCGACGCTGCTCGTCATCCCTTTGGCCTCCCTGATCGCGCTCTGGGGCTTCGCCGCGAGCACCACCACGGGGGAGGCTCTCAACCTGCTCAAGGTCGAGACCATCTGGACCGGCATCATCAACAATGCCGACGCTCTGATCTCCGACCTGCAGACCGAGCGCCTGGCCTCGGCCGAGCGGCTCGCCGGCACCGCGAAGGACTCCGGCGCCCTGGCCAAGGCACGCGGCGAGGTCGACGCCGACAACCAGACCCTGCGCAGGAACGCGACGTCCGAGGAGACCCGGGCGGTGCTCACCGCCGACATGGAGTCCCAGCTCCAGACGGTCTTCGAGGCGATCGACCGGCTGCAGGACATCCGGCGCAAGGTGGACGAGCGCCAGCTCACCCCCGGCGGCCTGGTCACCGAGTACGCCAAGATCCCCGACGAGATCCACCTCCTGTACTCCCGGCTGGTGGTCAGCACCGACCTGGATCTGTCGCTCCAGGCGCAGGGCCTGATCGCCGCCGACGAGGTACGCGAGCTGCTGGCCCGCGAGCACGCCATCGTCATCGCCTCCAACGGCCGGGCGGACATGCGTGACATGCACCTGCTGGCCGGCATCGACGGCTCCAGGACCTACCTGTTCCCCAAGGCCCTGGCCAACCTCGACACCGAGCTGCGGGCCCCGTTCGAGAAGCTGTACTACTCGCCCCGCTACGTCACCATGGAGAACCTCCTGGAGTCGTACATCAGCGGGCGGCCGCTGGACCTGGACCTCTGGCACGGCATCGCCGACCAGGTGCAGAAGGAGTACCGCGAGGCCGTCTGGAGCACCGGCGACAAGCTGCTGGCCAGGATGGAGCCCGCGGGCACGGCGGTCATCGTGCAGGCCGCGGTCACCGGGGTGCTCGGCCTGGTCGCGGTCGTGTTCTCCGTCGTCGTCTCGATCCGGGTCGGCCGCCGGCTCACCCGCGAGATGGGGGCGCTGCGCCGTACCGCGCTCGACCTGGCCGAGATCCGGCTGCCCGACGTCGTCGCCAAGCTGCGCAAGGGCGAGAGCGTGGACATCGCGGCCGAGGCGCCGCCCATCACCGTCGGCCGGCGCTCGACGAGCGAGGTCGGCGACCTCGCCGCGGCGTTCGACAGCGTGCAGCGCACGGCCGTGGACGCGGCCGTCGGGCAGGCCAGGCTGCGCGAGGGCGTCTCGGAGGCGCTGCGCAACCTGGCCCGGCGCAGCCAGTCGCTGTTGCAGCGCCAGCTCAAGCTGCTCGACGAGATGCAGCATCAGACCGAGGAGCCCGAGGCGCTGGAGCGGCTGTTCAAGCTCGACCACCTGACCACCCGCATGCGCCGCCACGCCGAGGGCCTGGTGCTGCTCTCGGGCGGTTCCGCGGGCCGCAGGTGGCGCGCCGCCATCCCGGTCGAGGACGTGCTCAGCGGCGCCTCGGCCCAGGTCGAGGAGTACACCCGGGTCCGCGTCTACCCGATGCCCGAGTGCGGCGTGTCGGGCTCGGCGGTGGCCGACCTCATGCACCTGTTCGCCGAGCTGATCGAGAACGCGACCACCTTCTCCTCGCCCGGCAACGAGGTCTCCGTGCGCGGCGAGATGGTCGGCAAGGGCTTCGCCGTCGAGATCGAGGACCGCGGCCTGGGCATGGACGAGTCCACGCGCAGGGCCCTCAACGAGCGCCTGGCCAGCCCGCCGGACTTCGACCCCGCGCAGACCGAACGGCTGGGCCTGGCGGTGATCGGCATGCTCGCCGCCAGGCACGACGTCAAGGTCACGCTCAAGCCCTCCCCGTACGGGGGCACCACCGCCATCGTGCTCGTGCCGGCCTCGCTGATCGAGCCCATGACGGCCCCGATGCAGGCGGTGGAGTTCGAGTCCGTCTCCGTCTCGGTCATGCGGACGGACCGGCAGGAGACCACGGAGCCCGGCGAGCTGCCGCGCCGGGTCCGTACCAGCAAGCGGGCCGCCAACGGCGACGGCCATGGCGGCGCGACGGGCCTCGCTGCCCTGCCGCAGCAGGCGGGCTCCACGGACGAAGCGGCGCCACGGCAACTGCCGCGCCCCGAGCGGCCGACCGCCCTGCCGCAGCGCGAGCGGTCCACGGGCCTGCCGCAGCGAAACAGGACGAGCGCTCTGCCGCAGACGCTCAACCAGGCGCCGACCCCCGCCTCACCGGTCGAGGAGCGTTCACCAGAGGAGACCAGGGCGCTGCTCTCCTCGCTCCAGTCCGGCTGGCAGCGCGGTCGGCAGGACAGTGATCAGGATGGGGGAGCTCAATCGTGAGTCGCGAGCACGAGTGGGTCGACGAGGAGGCCGGGCCCGTCGTGCGGCCGTACGCGGTCGCGCGCGGACGCACCAGGTCCGCCTCCTCAGAGGTCGACCTGCTGGCGACCGTCGTCCCGACGGGGGTGCCCGCCCCGGCCAAGGCCGAGCTGAGCGCTCAGCACCGGCGGCTGTTGACCGGGCTGGCGGGGCAGGGCAGGCCGGTCGCCGAGCTGGCCGGGGAGCTCGGCCTGCCCGTCGGCGTCGTACGCGTGCTGCTGGGAGACCTGCTGGAGCACGGCCTGGTGACGGTGCGCCCGCCGCGAGACAAGGCCGCCGCCCCGTCGGAGAGCCTGCTCCGCGAGGTGATCAACGGCCTACGGGCGCTCTGACCCGTGCGCTGTCAGCTCTGACCCGTGACGCGGTCAGTTCGCGGAGGTGAGCGTCCGGAGGGAGTGCTCGACCAGCGTGATCATGACCTCCTTGGCCGACGTGCGCCGCCGCACGTCACAGAGCATGACCGGCACGTCGTCGTCCAGGTCGAGCGCGACGCGCACGTCGTCGATGCTGTGCCGCTCCGCGCCGTCGAAGCAGTTGACGGCCACCACGAACGGCGTGCCGCGCTGCTCGAAGTAGTCGACGGACGGGAAGCAGTCGGTCAGCCGCCGGGTGTCGGCGATCACGACCGCGCCCAGCGCGCCGTAGGACAGCTCGTCCCACATGAACCAGAACCGCTCCTGCCCAGGCGTGCCGAACAGGTAGACGACCAGCCCCTCGCGGATCGTGATGCGGCCGAAGTCCATCGCCACGGTGGTGGTGGTCTTGGACTCGACCCCGTCGATGTCGTCGACGCCGATACCGCGGTCGGAGAGCACCTCTTCCGTGCGCAGCGGCTTGATCTCGCTGATCGCCCCGACCAGGGTGGTCTTGCCGACGCCGAACCCCCCCGCGACCAAGATCTTGAGCGCGACGGGGTCCTCAGAGAGCACGGAGTCCATTGATCACTTCCTTGAGAATGCGCTCATTCGACCGCGACCCTCCGGCGGAGGGCGACGTCACCGAGATGAGGCCGTGGTCACGCATGTCACCGAGCAGCACCCGGACGACACCGACGGGCAGGTCGAGCTCGACGGCGAGGTCGGCCACCGAGATCGGACTACGGGCTGCCCGCAGGATGAGTTGTTGTTCCGGCCCCGATCCGTCACCGGGCTCGCCGATGGCGCGCACGGAGGCCACGAGGTCGAACGCGTCTCCGGAGGAACGCGTGCGACCGCGGATCAGAGCATAAGGCCGGACGACGGGTCCCGCCTCCTCATCGAACCACTGCGGGCTATCGCTCATGACGCCCCAGCGCGCGGATTGGTGGAGATGTGCTGGCCCACCCGCTTGACCAGCATCGCCATTTCGTAGGCGATCTGGCCGACGTCCACGTTCGCCTCGGCGATCACGGCCAGGCAGGTGCCCTGGCCCGCAGCGGTGACGAACAGGAACGCCGACTCCATTTCCACAATGGTCTGGCGTACGTCGCCGCCGCCGAAATGACGGCCGGTGCCGCGCGCCAGGCTCTGGAACCCGGCCGCCACCGCGGAAAGGTGCTCGGCGTCCTCCCTGCTCAGACCCTTGGAATAGCCCACCGCCAGGCCGTCGGTCGACAAGATGACCGCCTGGCGCACCGCCGAGACCCTGCCGGCAAGGTCGTCCAGCAGCCAGTTCAGCTCACCGGTGTTGGTGGTCGGCGCACTCATGCATCCCCCTTAATCATGGCCCCTCCTCAGAGGCTTCTTCTCGGGCGCGTTGCGTTCCCCGCTGGAACGCGGAGAACAGGTCGCGTACCTCGTTGGGAGAGCGTTCGGCCTGTGACTCCGGCTCAGGGGGTGATTCCTTGAGCTGCGGGGCCAGGCTGGCCTGGCGCACTCGCCTGGGCAGCCCCGCGTGGGTGCCCGAGGTCACGACCGCGAGCGCCTTCTTCCGCGTACGGCCGGGCAGCGCGGCCTTGCCGTCACCGCCGACCGGTTCCTGCGCGCTCGGCTCGTTCACGATCGAACGCGGCGCCAGCACGATGGCCGTGGTGCCCCCGAAGGGCGAGCGGCGCAGCAGGACCCTGATCCCGTGCCGCTCGGCCAGCTTGGCCACCACGAACATCCCCAGCCGGTCGCTGTCGGCCAGGTCGAACTCAGGGGGCGCGGCCAGCAGCGTGTTCAGCCGCGCGTAGTCGGTGGCCGACAGCCCCAGCCCCTTGTCCTCGACCTCGATCGCGTAGCCGTTGCTCACGAGGTCGCCGCGCACCAGTACGTGGGTGTCCGGCGGCGAGTAGATGGTGGCGTTCTCGACCAGTTCGGCGACCAGGTGGGTGAGGTCGGCCGCGGCCGTGCCGTCGATCGCGCTGACCGGCATCGACTCCACAGTGACCCTGGTGTAGTCCTCGACCTCGGAGACCGCGGCCCGGACGATGTCGATCACGGGCACCGGCTTGCGCCAGGAGCGTCCTGGGGCGGCGCCGGAAAGGACGATCAGGCTCTCGGCGTGCCGCCGCATGCGGGTGGTCAGGTGGTCCAGGCGGAAGAGCTCCTCCAGCCTGTCGGGGTCGTGCGTGCGGCGCTGCATGCCGTCCAGCAGCGCGAGCTGGCGGTGCAGCAGGCCCTGCTTGCGCCGGGCGAGGTTGAGGAAGACCTGGCCGACCCCGCGGCGCAGCGCGGTCTGGCCCACCGTGGCCCGCACGGCGGTGCGCTGCACGGAACCGAAGGCCCTGGCCACGTCGATGATCTCAGCGGAACCGCTCACCCTGATCGCCCTGGCCTCCTTCCGCACGTCGACGTCCTCGCCCTTGCGCAGCCGCGCCACGAGGTCGGGCAGGCGCTCCTGCGACAGCTCGACCGCGGCGGTACGCAGCCCGGCCAGCTCCGCGGCCAGGCGACGACCGAAGCGTACTGAGATGATGATCGACGCGAGCACGGCGATCAAACCGAGGCCGCCCGCGACGGCGATCTCGACCACGGTGGCGGCGGCGGCCTCGGCCGCGCGGGCCGCCAGGGTGGCGGAGGAGTTCGCGCCGAGCTCGTCGAGGCGGGTGGTCAGCCTGTCGACGGTCTCGCGCCATGCGGCGGCGTCGGGGGGCGGCGCGCCGGACTTGACGACGCGGGCTTCCATGGTGGCGAAGGTGAGGAACGGCTCGGTGGCGAACACCTGCTCGTACGGCCTGCGCAACGCCACTTCGAGCCCGGCCAGGCCGCGCGAGTGCAGGAACTTCCTGGAGGCCGCGTACTCGGTGAAGGCGGTCGCCTCCGGGGCGGTGAACCGCCCGTCTGCCAGGCCGCCGACGACGAGGGCGTGCTCTCTGGCGATGTGCTCCCTGGCCATGCCGATGGCCTGCAACGCCGACGCCTGCTGGAAGATCGACAGGTCGGCGACGGGCACCAGGTGGTCGTAGACCGTGAAGAGCGAGTCGATGACGCTGTTGTACTCGTTGAGGCCGGCCAGGCGGGAGGTCAGGCCGTTGTCGATGTTCGTCCTGATCGTGCCGAGGCGGTCAAGAGCGGTGTCGAGGACGTCGAGCGGCACCCGCAGCTCGCCGTCGACGGCTCCGCCCGCGTCGGCGACGGACTGCCTGAACTCGGCGACGGATCGGTCGGTACGCGCGCGCTGGCCGCCGAGTGCTCCGGACAGATCACGCTCGGTGAGCGATTCGGCGGAGCGGACGCGTTCGGCCTGAAGCTGTAATCCCAGGTCGGTGGAGGTGATGCCGAGAGTCCGGTAAAGGGCGTCCGCGCGAAGTAGTGACTGGGCGTCGCCCATGGTGAGGTTGAGGACGAAACCCCAGAGCGCGCTCAGAGACAGGAGGGGTAGCAGTAACAATAGGAAGATCTTGAACCGAATTGACCGGTTTTGCGAGCCCATGTCCCAACCTCGAGTCGGGGGCATTTCCACACCTTGTGTAAATACACCTCCGGAAGATCGCACAGGAGACTAGCACCGTTTATGGTTCCGGCGCAGTGGGAGGAAGGCGTTCATTACCGTGATTATTGGGGCATGGTCTGGCGATCGCGTCGGGCGGAGGCGAGGAGGCCGCACAGCCACGCGAGCGCGACCAGCGAGATCACGAGGAGTCCCGCCCAGTTCAGCAGCGTGTACACGTGCACCTGCCAGGCCGACACGTGCGGCACCCGGCCGATGCGCAGCAGCTCGAACTGCCAGGGCTGCCCGGTCAGCACCAGCGTGATGGCGATGGCGATGGCGCTCATCGAGTCCCACAGCGCGTGCAGCACCGAGACGCCCAGGTACGTCAGCAAGACCGGAGCGGTGAGCCTCCCGCGCGCGGCGAACAGCGCGCCACCGGCGATCGCGGTCCACAGGCCGTGCCCGACCGGCGTCAGGATGCCGCGCAGCACCTCGGTCTCCACGACCTGGCCCAGCGACAGCCCGTCGGCGGTGAACAGCGCGTTGAAGGCGTAGCCCGCGCTCTCGAAGGCGGCGAAGCCGAAGCCGACGGTCGCGCCGAGCACCACGCCGTCCCTGGTCGAGCGCCTGGCCAGCCGCCTGGTGACGAACATCAGGGCGGCCAGCTTGACGCCCTCCTCGATCAGGCCGACGAGCAGGTACATCAGGATCGAGGGCCGGATCAGCCAGCTCTCCAGCAGCGAGGCGCCGAGCACGCCCAGCACGCCGCCCACCACGAACGCCTGGAACAGCACCTCGACCGTCACGTCCGGCGAGCGGTCCCGCCCGTACGCCCAGACCACGAACGTGACCGGCACCAGGAAGCTGCCGAACAGCACCACCGTCGGCACGAGATTGGAGTTCCCGGTCCATCCGGTGACGGCGACCGTGGCCAGCCAGAGCACCAGCCCGGTCAGGAAGATCCGCAGCCACAGCGACTTGGCCGGCGTCTTCACGGGCGTCCGCATCGGCGGCTTCATCGCGACAGCTCCTCCACTGCTCGCACGGCGGCGGCGACGGCGGCCTCCCCGCGGGCCACGGGCTCCGACGCGGACCCGGCGCACGAGCCCGCGTCGGAGCCGGCGATCGCGATCCGCCCGAACGGCCCGCGCGCGGCCTCGGCGGGGAACGGCCCGTCGGGGTAGAACGGGTGCCACGGCCGGCAGTACTCCGGCGCGAGCGCGTGGCCCCACCGGTGGACGGTGATGGCCGCGATGTCCCCGCCCGGGTCGAAGCCGACGGGGCCGAGCAGCCGGGCGAGCTGGTCGCGGACCGACCGCTCCAGCGACTCGTACGGGGTGCGGAACAACTCCCGACGGCCCGCCGCAGAGCCCTCGCCCGGCCCCAGCTCGGACCGGCACGGCGTGGCCAGCAGCCGCACCCCGCCGGGCGGCGCGAACTCGCACCAGCTCCAGTACGCGCCCGTCCACCGCACCCGGCGCACGCCCAGCCGCCGCCAGGCGCCCGCGTCCCGCAACCGCACGGTCGCCGACACCAGCGGCACCCGTACGGCCTCGCGCAGCGCCCGCCGTCGCGCCTCGGGCAGTGCGGGCACGAGGTACGGGACGACCGCGTTCCAACAGGCGAGGATCACCGCCCCGGCCTCGACGGTACGCACCCGGTGGCCGTCGAAGTAGCCGACGCTCGCCGAGCCGGCCCCGTCGCGTACCGACACCACGGGGCTGGAGGGTCGCAGGCGTGCGCGTTCGTCCGGCGCGGGAGCCGGGGGCACCGGAACGGGGCCGTGCCACTCCCGCCGAACGGTGGGGGAGTTGTACCGCGACGGCTCGTCCCGGCCGAGCCCCAGCCCGCCGAACCCCGGATACCCGGTGCCCCAGGCGTCGATCGCGCCGAACGCCCGGGTGTCGTAGCCCCACTCGGGACACGACATGGTCCGGCAGAACCGCTCGGCGTCCGGATGCGCCCCGCACACCTCACGCAGGAACTCCGAGTACGTCAGCCCCGCCAGCCGCTCCTGCCTGCCCTCGGCCGAGAGCCCTGGAAACCAGTCGGGCGCGTCGCCGTACAGCGTCAGCAGGTCCCGCCGCGCCTGGGCGGCGATCGGCAGCCGGTCGATCCAGCCGGGGGAGGAGAGCCCGACCAGCGTGTCCGTGCCGAAGCTCTCCGCGTCGCACATCACGGCGTCAGGAGCCGTCCCGCGCCGCAGTGGTCCCGCGCCCCGCCCCGCGCTCCGCCGCTCGCCGTGACTGTCGTGCTCGCCGTACTCCTCGCTGGGCTCGCCGTCGCGGTTGTCGAGGACGAGCACGCTCGCCAGGGGACGGCGGCGCAGCCACTCGGCCGCCGCGCTCAGCCCGCCGCGCCCCCCGCCGACCACCACCAGGTCGAAACGCTCCCCGGTCGGCACGGGAGGGCCGGCGTGCTCCCAGAAACGCCCGTCCCGCAGCGCGTGCGGCACGCTGAGCGCCTCTCCGGTGTCCCCGCGGACGGTGAAGGGCGCGGCGCGATCCTGCGCCTCCTGGACGGCCTCGCGGGCCGGTTCCGCGGCGGCCCTCCCCGGCGCGAGCACGCATCCCACGGCGATGCCGTCGAAGAGGTCTCTGCGGGAAATGGGCAGATCCATCCCGAGATCGCGCGCGGTCAAGCTCATGGCGCGATCATCATCAGCCCGGAGAAAAGCCGCACAGCGCCGCGCAGTGCCCGGTGAACATTTTGCGGGCCCTAGGGCGGCTGATGCCGGTTTGGGGCACATATCGCGAGGTGGGACGGCAGCGGTCGGTTCAATACGGGTGAAGCGGAAATCCCTCGCGAAATCTCTTAATCCCTTGAATAGCGACGTTGCGCGGCCCCCGGCATTCCGTTTCCTCTAGCGTTTGAACAATGCCGCTGAAGTCAAATGGAGAACCCATGCGTAAGGCCGTTTCCGGCATATTTCTCAGCACCCTGGTCATCGCCGGATGCTCATCAGCGGAGGAGAGCCCGGCGCCCGCCGCGGCCTCGACACCCGCGACGCCGTCGGGGGCCGACACCACCCGCCTGCGTGCCGCCCTGCTGCCGGTGCCCAAGGGCATGACCGTCGCGTACGGGCCGGAGCTGGGCGCGTTCGGCACGCTCAAGTCCACCCAGCAGGGCCTGGCCGCGGTCCGCCAGGCCAAGCTGCAACATCCCGAGTGCGCGGGCGCCGCCCAGCTCGACGCCGCCAAGCCGGAGGTCGCCAAGTCGCCCGCCGCGGTGATCGCCTTCTCCGCGGCCCGCGGCTCGATCACGCAGGCGGTCGTGTCGCTGCCCGCGGCGGCCTTCCCCGCGCCGCTGCCGAAGCAGTGCGCCGCGTACACGGCCGACGTCGGCGGGACGAAGGTCACGTACAAGACGCGCACGCTGGAGATGCCCACCAAGGGCGACCAGTCGAGCGCCTACCTCACCACGGCGGCGGGTGACAAGAAGAACGCGCAGATCGGCTCGGTCATGATCAGGCGGGGGACGCTGGTCATGAGCATGCTCGTGGTCGGCGAGCGGGTCAAGCCGCAGGGCCTCTACCAGCTCGCCGCCCTCGCCGACCAGAACCTGGCCCGGGTGAGCGGATAGACCCGCCCGATCCCGCGAGCCGGGCGCGTCGCCGTCTCGTACGAGGTGGCGCCACGGCTCCGGGCGCCCTCGTCAGATGAGCACGTGGTCGTCGGGGCGGCCGACGAAGGCGAACTGGGCGTTCCTGGTCAGCTTGATGTGGTCGGCCTGCCAGGTGTGCATCGAGGTGTCGGCGCTGCGCCAGTAGACGAAGTTGAACCGGTCGGCCGAGTAGATCTTGACGCGGTCCTCCTTCAGCCGCCGTACGAGATGGGTGTCCTCACCTCGTGTGATGTCGGCGAAGGGGTACGAGTGGAACAGGTCCGCCTTGCCGAGGAACGTGCCGCCCTGCACCAGCCACGAGTACCGGTGCTCCAGGCCGGGCAGCCGGAGCATCGTGGTGTTGCCGCCCTCGAAGTACGCGTAGTGGGCGCCCTTGCCGGTCAGCTCGGCGTCGGTGTAGTCGAACGCCCGCGCCAAGTCCGACAGGTAGTGCTCGCCGTAGAGGTTGTCGTCGTCCATCTTGGCGATCAGCTCGCCCTCGGCGGCGGCGATGCCCATGTTCATGCACGCCCCCAGCGTCATCGAGGCGTCGGCGGGCAGCACCACGACGTCGATGAGGCCCGCCATCCGCGCCTTGTCGGCCACCACGACCGGATCGATGTCGAGGCCGTGCAGCACCATGACGAGCTGCAGCGGCCGGTGGAGCTGCTTGGCCACCGAGGAGATGGCGTGCTCGATCTGTGAGGCGCGGTTGGTCGGCAGCACGACCGAGATCGAGCGCGACCGTGCCGGCACGCGGTGCCCGAGGTTCTGCAGGATCTGGTCGACCCGGTGCGAGAACAGGTGCTTGTCGAACACCTCCCGCATCGCCAGGTGTCCCATCCGCGCCCGCAGCTCGGGGCTGTTGATCAGGTGCAGCACCTGGTTGTACGACTCGATCGGCTCCCGCGCGATGGGCACGAGGTCGCCGAAGGTCTCCTCGACGGCCCGCGACCACCCCGACACCACGGGGGTCGCGCACGCCGACAGCTCGAAGACCCGCCGCGCGCACATGGTCGGCGAGTCCAGCACGGAGTTGACGTTGAGGAAGACCTTGTACATCCGGTACGCGGCCAGCATCTGGTCGTAGGGCAGCTCGCCGACGATGTGCGGGCGGTACTTCTCCGGCCAGGCGTACTTCTCGTCCACCTCGCCGTTGCGCGCGAAGATGTGCAGGCCCAGCTCCCTGACCGGGTCGATCACGGTCTCCATCTGCTCGCGGCGCTCGGGGTGCTTGTCGCGGAAGTACATCCCGGCGAAGACCACGTCGTGCAGGCGGCCCTTGTTCTGCTGGATCGGGTTGTGCACGCGGGGCTGGGCGGCGAACTGCAGCACGTCCACCCGGTCGTGTCCCAGAATTTCCCGATATTTCGTCAGCATGTCACCGTCGCAGGTGAACACGTAGTCGAACAGCTTGGCCGTGTCGATGAAGAAGTCGAAGTTCGGCGGGTCCTCCTTGTTCCAGAAGACCGTGGGGATGCCCTCCTGCCTGCACCAGGCCACCAGGTCGCGCAGCGGCTCCTTGGGGGCGTTGGTGCCGGTCATCTGGTAGCGCCAGCGGCCCTGGTTCCCGTGCCAGGCCGACTCGCAGAACAGCAGGTCGGGCCGCTTGTCCGCGAAGATCTCCGGCCAGTCCTTGAGCCCGAACTCGATCTGGTCCCACTCGTAGCGGAAGGCCATCCTGGAGAAGTCGTCGAGGATCACCGCGACCTTCAGCTCCGGCCGGTTCACCGGGCCGCCCGGCCACTTGACCGCCGGCACCTCCACCAGCGGCGGCCGGTGGTTCGCCGTCTCGATCGCCTCGGTGACGGGGGCGGGCGGCTTGGGCGCCTTCTCCCTCGACCTGACCGCCTCGACGATCTTCCCCGGGCTCTTCGCGCCCAGTGCCTCGCCCAGCTTGAACGTGCGCTTGGCCTGGGTGGCCTCCAGCTTCCACGTCGCGTACGCGGCCTTGGCCTCGGCTATCTCCAGCCGCCGGCGCAGCTCCCTGACCTCCGTCTCGAAGCGCTCGACGAGCTTGCGCTCCTCTGGCAGCCAGTTGACGGGGCCGAGCCGCTGGTAGGTGGGCTCGTCGGGGGTTTCGGCCATGGTGGTACGCCTATCGCTCAGCGGAGGTCTGTCATAGTACGGCGGTTTCTGCCGCTAATCCTGGCGTTTGCCCTGAGAGGCGGGAGCGAGGTTGTCCCCCTTGAGCCAGGCGGCGATCACCGTGGCGATGCGCGGCCCCGACTTCCCGTCCCACAGCACCGGCGGCTCGCCGGCCGGCGTGGCGGCGCCGTCGGCCAGCGCTTTCTCCGCCGCCGCCGGCAGCAGGGCGGGCGTGACCAGGCGGTTCGTGCCATGGGTGATCGTGATCGGCCGCTCGGTGTTGGGCCTGACGGTCAGGCAGGGGACCTCCAGCATGGTCGTCTCCTCCTGGACGCCGCCGGAGTCGGTGACGACCAGCGCGGCCCCGCGTACGAGTGAGAGGAAGTCCACATAGCCCAGCGGGTCGATCACCCGGACCGAGTCGCCGTCCACCAGGCCGGCCTCGGCCAGGCGAGCCTTGCCGCGCGGGTGGACCGGCACCACGAGCGGGATCTGCCGGGAGACCGCCAGCACCGCGTCCACCAGCTCTTTCGCGGCCTCGGGGGTGTCCACGTTCGCCGGGCGGTGCAGGGTGCCCACCGCGTAACGCTCGGGCAGGCCGAACCGGGCCACCACCGGCGCCGGGTCCAGCTTCGGCAGCGCGGAGAACAGGCTGTCGATCATGGGGTTGCCCACCAGGTGCACCTTGGACGGGTGCACGCCCTCGCTCGCCAGGAACGCCAGCGCCTCCGGAGAGGTGGCGAAGAGCAGGTCGGCGAGCGCGTCGGTGACGACCCGGTTGACCTCCTCCGGCATGCCCCGGTCGAACGAGCGCAGCCCGGCCTCCACGTGCGCCGTCGGAACGCCCAGCTTGGCGCAGACCAGGATCGCGGCCAGCGTGGAGTTGACGTCGCCGTAGACCACCACCAGGTCGGGGTCCTGCTCCTGGACGACCTCCTCCAGGCCGACCAGCAGCGCCGCCGTCTGCTTGGCGTGGCTGCCGGAGCCGACACCGAGGTTCGCCACCGGCTCGGGCAGGCCGAGGTCGGCGAAGAAGACGTCCGACATCAGCGCGTCGTAGTGCTGACCTGTGTGGACGATGCCCTGCCGCACGCCGAGCCCGCCGAGTGCCCGCACCACCGGGGCCGCTTTCACGAAATTGGGACGAGCACCCAATACGTGCAGGACCAGGGGGTTCTCCCTCATTGACCTCGCCTTTCATAGCGGAAGGGAAAAACGCTGCCTATGGTACGGTCCCACCGTGGCATCCGACGCCAGTCGTCAAGACTCCCCCAAGGTTTCCGCGAAGTCCGCCCGTGCCGGCGTCGGTGGACTTCTCAAGGGCTTCGTCCAGCATCCGATCATCGTTTCCCGGGTGGTCATGACGAAGGTCAAGTCCGACCCGGTCCGCGTGGCCCAGGCCGCCGCCGAGTCGCTGCCGCCCAGGCTCCGTCCGATCGTGGGCGGCGTCGCCTGGCCGGCCGCCCGCAGGGCGCGGCGCATCGTGCGCAAGTTCGGCATGCGCGTGGTCAAGGGGCCGTGGAACGAGGCCAAGGAACACTGGAACGCCGGCCGGATCAGCGAGGCCGCCGCACTGCTCGAGGCCCACACCAAATACCCGTTCGTCAAGCGCAGGGCCGCCTACTACCGGGGCGAGCTGGCCGCGATCAGCCCCGGCCCGATCCCGCCCGGGCCCAAGGTGACCCTCCTCGACCGGGTCGACAACCGGGTGCTGCACGTGGTCACGAACGCGCTGCCGTACACGCAGGCCGGCTACACCGTCCGCACCCACCGCATCGTCACCGCCCAGAAGGTCGCCGGGATCGACCCGCACGTGGTCACGAGCTGGGGCTGGCCGATGCTGCAGGGGCACGCCGACGCGGAGCCGTACGAGGAGCTCGACGGCATCCCCTACCACCGGCTGCTGCCCGACGGGCACGGCGAGATGCCGTTCGAGACGCAGGGGCGCATCACCAGGGCCGCCGACCGGGTCACCAAGCTCGTGACCGAGCTGTGCCCGCAGCTCCTGCACGCCGCCACCGACCACCGCAACGGCTCGATCGCCCACGCCGTGCGCGACAGGACGGGCACGCCGTTCGTCTACGAGGTGCGCGGCTTCCTGGAGGAGACCTGGGCCTCGCGCGACCCCGTCCGGGTCGGCAGCGAGCGGCACGTACTCCAGCGCGAGCGCGAGGCGTTTCTGATGCGCGAGGCCGACGCGGTCGTCACGCTGGCCGAGACGATGGCCACCGAGATCGTCGAGCGCGGCGTGCCCAGGGAGAAGATCCACCTGGCCCCCAACGCCGTGGACGACTCGCTGCTGACGGTCCAGTACGACGGCGCCTCGTTCCGACGCCAGTACGGCATCACCGACGGCGAGATCGTGGTCGGCTCGGTGTCGAGCATCGTGGCCTACGAGGGCTTCGCCACCCTGCTGCGGGCCGCCGCGCTGCTGCGTGACGCCCGCACCCCCGTACGCGTGCTCATCGTGGGCGACGGCACCGAGCGCGACAACCTCTTGGAGCTGGTCGAGGAGCTGGGCCTGAAGGACGCCGTGCTGCCCGGCCGGGTCGGCCCCGACGAGGCGCTGCAGGCGCAGGACGCCATCGACATCTTCGCCTGCCCGCGCGAGGACTTGCGGGTATGCCGACTTGTTACCCCATTGAAACCCGTCGAGGCGATGGCGCTCGGCAAGCCCGTCGTGCTGAGCGATCTACCTGCGCTGTCCGAGCTGGTGGGCTCCGACGGCGCCGGGCTGCTGGTGCCGCCGGGCGATCCGGAGGCGCTGGCCAAGGCGATCGCCGGGCTCAGCGAAGACCCGGCCAGGCGTGCGGTGATGGGCGAGGCGGGACGGGCGGAAGTGTCCGCCAAGCGCACGTGGAGCCGCGTTGCCGAGACTTATCGGGCTCTATACCGGTCTCTCGGGAAATGATGACCATGATGAAGGGTGTCTCTTGTGACGGGTTCGCTCGCATTAGGCGTGAGCCAGGTGGACTTGAGATAACCTTTGCGACCATGAAGTGTTGTTTCCGGCTTTCAAAGGCACGGCCGTGACAGAGATCGACCTGGCTGTCATCGGGCTGGGCTACGTCGGCATGCCGCTCGCCAAAGAGGCGGTCGGTGCCGGCCTGCGCGTCGTCGGCCTCGACGTCGACCCCGAGAAGGTGGCCGCGCTCAACGCCGGGCAGTCCTACATCGACGACCTGACCGACGCCGACCTCGAGAGCATGCTGGCCAACGGGTTCAGCGCCACGCTCGACGAGACCGTGCTGGCCAGGAGCAACACGATCGTCATCTGCGTGCCCACGCCGCTGGACGAGGACCACCGGCCCGACCTCTCCGCCGTCGAGGGCGCGACCAAGGCCGTCTCCCGCAACCTCACCGAGGGCACGCTCGTCGTGCTCGAGTCCACCACGTGGCCCGGCACCACCGACGAGGTGGCCCGGCCGATCCTGGAGGTCTCGGGGCTGGTCGCGGGTGAGGGATTCCACCTGGCCTTCTCGCCCGAGCGCATCGACCCGGGCAACGCCAAGTACGGCATGCGCAACACCCCGAAGGTCGTGGGCGGCTACACGCCGACCTGCCGTGACCGGGCGACGGCGTTCTACGGCCAGTTCATCGAGCAGGTGGTGCCGGTCAGCGGCACCCGCGAGGCCGAGATGGCCAAGCTGCTGGAGAACACCTACCGGCACGTCAACATCGCCCTCGTCAACGAGATGGCGATCTTCTGCGACGAGCTGGGGATCGACCTGTGGGAGTCGATCGAGGCGGCCGCCACCAAGCCGTTCGGCTTCCAGAAGTTCCTGCCGGGGCCGGGGGTGGGCGGGCACTGCATCCCGGTCGACCCGTCGTACCTGTCGTACACGGTGCGCAAGCTGGGTTACCCGTTCCGGTTCGTGGAGCTGGCCCAAGAGATCAACGAGCGGATGCCGTCGTACGTGGTGGCTCGCGTGCAGCGCCTGCTCAACAGGCACAAGAAGGCTGTGAACGGCGCCAGGGTGGTTCTGCTCGGCGTCACCTACAAGCCGGACATCGCTGACGAACGGGAGACTCCGGCCCTTCCGGTGGCGCGTGCGCTGCTGGAGCTGGGGGCCGAGCTGTCCTTCGCGGACCCGTACGTCAAGGAGTGGTCGGTCGACGGCACCCCGGTGCCGCGTGAGGAGGATCTTGCCGAGGCCGTGATCAACGCGGACGTGACGTTGCTGCTGCAGCAGCACTCCGCGTTCGACCTCGGGATGATCGAGTCGAAGGCCAGGCTCGTGCTGGACACCCGCGGCGTCCTCGCCGAGGGTGAACGCGTCAAGCGGCTGTAGCGACGGAGGGCTGCGCGCAGTGCACGTGCTCGTCATGACGGTGGTGCATAACCCCGAGGACGCGAGGATTCTGCATAGGCAGATCCGGGCCCTTGTGGACGCTGGTCATGAGGTCACGTATGCCGCGTCGTTCAGCGCGCACGGCGTCGTCCCCAGACCGTGGGTCACCGGGGTGGATCTGCCGCGCGCCGCGCAGCGCAAGCGGGTGGCGGCCGTGCTGGCCGCCCGCCGGTTGTTCAGGCGCATGCGCGACAAGGTCGACCTCGTCCTCATCCACGACCCCGAGTTGCTGTTCGCCGTGTGGGGCGTCCGCAACCGGCCGCCGGTCGTGTGGGACGTGCACGAGGACACCCCCGCCACGCTCTCGCTCAAGCCCTGGCTGCCGTCGCTGCTGCGACCGCCCGTGCGGTTCCTGGCCCGGATGCTGGAGGGCACCGCCGAGCGGCACCTGCACCTGCTGCTGGCCGAGACGGCGTACGCGGGACGGTTCAAGCACGCCCACCTGATCGTGCCGAACGAGACCTGGGTGCCCGACTCCGTGACGCCGCCGGGCGACGACCGGGTGGTCTACCTCGGGTGGCTGTCCAGGGCGCGGGGCGTGTTCGAGGCGGTCGAGGTGGCCAAGCTGCTGCAGCCGTACCGGGTGGCGGTGGAGCTGATCGGGTACGCCGACCCGCAGAGCCGTCCGATGCTCAACCAGGCCGTCACCGAGGGTCTGCTGGAGTGGCGCGACTTCATGCCCAACGACGAGGCGCTCAAGCGGCTCGACGGGGCGCTGGCGGGCCTGTCACTGCTGCACGACGAGCCGAACTACCGGCACTCGATGCCGACGAAGATCGTGGAGTACATGGCGCACGGCATCCCCGTCATCACGACGCCGTCGCCGCGCGCGGTCGAGTTGGTCGAGCGCTACGACAGCGGCGTGGTGGTGCCCTGGGAGGATCCCAAGGCGGTCGCGCAGGCCGTGCTGACCCTGCGGGACGACATACGCGAGCGGCGGGCGCAGGGCGCACGTGGGTACGCGGCGGCCCGCGCGAACCACCACTGGCCGAACTCCGCCAGGAGGTTCGTCACACAACTGGAGTCTTGGGCCGGGGTCAAGCCGTAACCACGAGGGCGGGAAAGGTTTCCTGAACGTGCGCTGGCTCTTCGTGGTCGTGGGCGCTGCCATCCTGGCCGCCGTCGCGGCCGTGATCATCGTGCTGCCCTCCGGCGAGCCCGATCCCACGGCGGCCAAGTCGGCGACGCCCAAGCCGTCGAGCACCGAGCCGACGCCGAAGGTGAGCGAGTTCTCCGACCCTTGTGGAACGTTCGACACCGGGGAGATCGCCCCGTACGCCGTCTCCGGCTACTGGATCACTCCCAAGTCGAACCCCTGCACCTGGCGCAAGCAACTGCAGGAGATCCACCGCGTCGGCGGCGACACGATCATCAGGATCGGCTACGGCCTGCAGTTTCGCACCGTCTCCGACTCCGGCGAGGTGCTGGCCAAGGACGGCACGGTCGACTCGCTCTACAAGGCGTGCGAGGAAGACGGCCTGACCTGCTACGAGGCCGCTGAGCGGGACTTACAGGCGGCCAACCCGGGCAACCGGATCGGCCGCACGTACGTCTACCGGACCGACGAGTCGTTCGGGCCCGACCTGCTCCGGTGCCCGCAGATGGAGCACCCGATCGAGGTCGGCGAGCGGATCTACTTCCGGCTCATCACCCAGGCCGACGGCTCCGACGACGCCACCTGTGACTTCAGCGGCAAGGCCGCGTCGTACGACATGATCCTGGTGGCCGGTTCGAGCAACGACAGCCTGCGAGAGTTGCTCGGCCTTGCCGACCAGTTCGGCATGCGCGTCTTCCCGGCGCTGCCGCTCGCCCCGCGCGACTCGAAGACGCCGATCAGGGCCGAGACGCGCCACCTCGGCACGCTCACCACCCTGACCCGGCGCATCCTTCAGGACTACGGTGTGCGGTTCGCCGGGCGTGACTCGCTCGGCGGCGTGTACCAGCCGTTCGAGGTCCAGATGTCGGACACCCTGGCCACGAACCCGACCCTGGCGGTCTACGCCGACCAGCACACGATCGTCGAGCAGGAGCTGGGCAAGCCGATCCTGATCAGCCCCTACCTGGACGCGCGCAAGAGAGTGGCCTTCGGGCAGACGCCCGCGCAGGTGGCCGAAGGCTTCAAGGCGCTGGTGAAGACCGGGGTGGGCATCATCGCGCCGCAGGACAGCCGGGGGACGGGCAAGGTCGGGCTGTTCTGGCCCGACGAGCGTGACAGCGAGGTGGACGAGCGGCTGCGGCCGGTGGTGGGCGAGTCGACGTACGACACGGCGTACCACGGGTCGACGCGCGACTACTACCGCGAGATGGCCGCGGCCCGGCAGGAGATGATCGACTCCGGTTACCGCGTGGAGCTCTGGGCGAACGTGGAGGCGTTCGAGCCGTCGGGCGAACGGCCGTGCGCGCCGCAGGGGACGCGCGGCAAGACGGACAAGGAACGGTTGGACCAGGCGATCACGATGGCCGGCCGGTACGTCCAGAAGATCGTCTCCTACATGTGGAGCGACTTCATGACCTGTGGCGATCCGTCGCTGGAGAAGGAGATTCTCGCGGACTGGCGGCGTCCGATCGCGGTGGACGCGATCCGGCGCCCGCGCGACATCCAGGACGGCCTGGAAGTACGCGGCTACAACCTCAAGGGCGCCACCATCGCCGTCGAATGGTCGGGAGGCGCCAAGGAGATGGCGGTTGCAGCCGTGGGCTGGCTGGACGAGGACCCGATCGACGAGGAGTTGCCGGACGGGATGGCCACGGCGTGGGTGCCGTTCGACTGGTCGCAGGTGCCGGCGGGGGAGTGGGTGAAGATCGGCGTCAAGGTGCCCTCGGGGCAGACGGCGACGGAGCCCTTGCACGTACGCATCCTCACGTAGCCGCGGCATACGTGTACATGGGCGTATACCGGCGTTGACGTACGGTTCGCTGCTGACGTACGACTGCGTGTAACGTGCCTGCCATGGTCCCGAGCATCCCGGTCAGTGTCGACCTGGTCGTGCTCACTGTGCGTAACCAGGCGTTGAGCGCTCTTGTATGGCGTCGCGACAATCCGCCGTTCCTGCGCCGCTGGTCGCTTCCCGGCGGTTTCATCCACCTCGACGAAGACCTGCCGGCCGCCGCCCACCGCATCCTCGCCGAACGGGCCGGCCTGCCCGGCGCTCCGGTGCACCTGGAGCAGCTCCAGACGTACGGCTATCCCGACCGCGACCCCCGCCAGCGCGTGCTGAGCGTCGCCTACCTCGGGCTCGCCCCCGACCTGCCGGCCTCGGAGAAGGCCCACATGAGCTGGCAGTCGATCGGCTCGCTCACCGTCATGGCCTTCGACCACCGGCGTATCATGCTCGACGGCATCGAGCGGGCGCGCGGCAAGCTGGAGTACACCCCGCTCGGGGCGGCCTTCTGTCCGCCGGAGTTCACGGTGGCCGACCTGCGCCGCGTCTACGAGATCGTCTGGGGCCGTTCCCTCGATCCGCGAAACTTCCACCGCAAGGTCACCAAGGCCGAGGGCTTCCTGCTGGAGACGGGCGGCACGACGACGCGAGACGGGGGCCGTCCCGCCAAGCTCTACCGCAGGGGCCCCGCCGAGTTGCTCCACCCCCCGATGCTCCGCAGCCTCAAGGAGTGACCCCGGCCCTGGCACACCGGCGGGCCGGGATCAGCGGTCTCGAAGAGTGACTCCGTTTCATGAATCCGTGACTCTCGTCCGGTTCGCCCCTACTATCTGATCTATCTGAAATGCCCGCGCCCCGCCGGAGCCGAGGACAGGAGACGACGGATGCCAGGAGACCAGCAGACGCGTCTGTCGGCACAGTTGTCGGCACAGTTGTCGGCACAGTGACGTTGCTCGCAGGCCGCTACCACCTGCTGACCCAGCTCGGCCGGGGCGGCATGGGCACGGTCTGGCGGGCGATGGACGAGCTGCTCCAGCAGGAGGTGGCCGTCAAGGAAGTACGGCTCCCGCCCGACCTCGACGAGGCCGAGCGCGCCGAGCTGGCCGGCCGTACGATGCGCGAGGCGCGGGCGGCGGCGGCCTTACGCGCGCACCCGTCCATCGTGACCGTGCACGACGTGGTCCTCGACGACGGCCGCCCATGGATCGTCATGGAGCTGGTCCGCGGCCGTTCGCTCGACAGGGTCATCCGCGACGACGGGCCGCTGCCGCCGCCCAGGGTCGCCGAGATCGGGCTGCGCATGATCGACGCCCTCGCCGCGGCGCACGCGTCGGGCATCCTGCACCGCGACGTCAAGCCCGCCAACGTCATGCTCACCGACGACGGGCGGGTGCTGCTGACCGACTTCGGCATCGCGACCATCGCGGGCGACGCCGCGATCACCCAGACAGGGCTGCTGACCGGTTCCCCCGGCTACATCGCCCCTGAGCGGCTGCGCGGCGAGGACGACGGCCCGCTCGCGGACCTGTGGGCGCTCGGCGCCACGCTGTACGCGGCGGTGGAGGGCAGCCCGCCGTTCGCCCGCCCGAACGAGGCCGCCGTGCTGGCGGCCGTTCTCATGCAGGAGCCCGCACCGTACCGGCTGGCCGGGCCGCTCGCGCCCGTGCTGGCCGCGATCCTGGACAAGGATCCGGCCACCCGCTGCCCGCCCGCGGAGGCGGTCGAGCGGCTGGCGGCGGTCGCGCAGGGCGGTTACGCGACCGGCGCGCCCCTCGGACCGTTCGTGAGCGGCGCCGCGCTCCAGCAGCCCGCGAGCGGTGCGGCGCTCCAGCAAGCGGCGAGCGGTGCGGCGCTCCGGCGGCCCGGGCCCGTGACCGGCGCGCCGCTCGGACCGGCGCACACCGTACCGGGGCGGAAAGGACGCCGCCGCACCAAGGTCATCGCGGGATCCGCCCTCGCGCTCGTGCTGGTCGTGGCGGCCGGGGTCGTGGTCGTCCCCCGCCTGTTCCCGAACGTCGTCCGCCTGATCGGCTACGCGATCGCCCCGCCCAGCGTCTACACCCCGTCGCCGGTGTTCACCGGACTGCCGGTCCAGCCGTCGCCCAAACAGCCGCTCATCGGCGAGTTCGAGGCGTGCGACCTGCTGACCAACACACAGATACGCTCGCTGTTCGGCCACTCGCTGAAACGCCGGTGGCTGTTGGAAGGGAGCTGCACCTGGAGCGGCACGGACTACGTGATGGTGACCCTGACGACGTTCCGGTCGCCGAGCGCGTCGATCACCACCATGTCGCACAAGTTCACCGTCGACTACATGAAGGACGAGCCCAAGCGCAATCCCGGGACCAAGGTGCGCGAGGGTCCCGACGTGGGCGACGACGGCGCCTACAGTCACACCCGTGAGATGGGCAAGGCGCTCTACGGTTTCGCGCTGTACGAGACGAAGGTCGCCTTCCCGATGTCGAACGTCTCCGTGTCGATCGACGTCCGCGCGCGGCGGTCCGGGTACGGCACCGCCGACAAGATCGCCCAGCTCGTCGAGGCGGCACTCGACAAGCGCCGCCAGCCGGCCGGGACCACCGGGACCGGGTGACCGGCGCGCGGCGGGGACCGGGTGATGCTTCGCCGCGCGACGCCTCTTATGGTGATGGCATGCCTCGTTTCCGCCAGATTCTCGACACCATGACCGCCTACTCGCCGGGCAAGGCGGTCGCCGCTCCCGACGGGCGGTCGTACAAGCTGTCCTCCAACGAGTCCCCCTACGACCCGCTCCCCTCCGTGGTCGAGGCCATCGCCGAGGGCGCGCGGCAGATCAACCGCTACCCCGACCCCGGCTCCGTGAGGCTGACCGAGGCCATCGCCGAGCGCTTCGGCGTGCCCGTCGGGCACATCGCGCTCGGCGCCGGGTCGGTCACCGTGGCACAGCAGCTCTTCGAGTCGGTGGGCGAGCCGGGCGCCGAGGTCGTGTACGCGTGGCGGTCGTTCGAGGCGTATCCGCTGCTGGCCGACCTGGCCGGGGTGAAGTCGGTCACGGTGCCGCTGGCGGGCGAGGACCACGACCTGGACGGCATGGCCGAGGCGATCAACGACCGGACCCGCCTGGTGTTCGTGTGCACCCCCAACAACCCCACGGGCACCGCCATCCACCGGGGCGCGCTGGAGGCGTTCCTCGACCGGGTGCCGGAGCACGTGCTGGTGGTGCTGGACGAGGCGTACCACGAATACGTACGCGACGAGGACGTCCCCGACGGCCTCACCCTCTACCGCGACCGCACGAACGTCGCCGTCCTGCGGACCTTCTCCAAGGCGTACGGGCTGGCGGGCCTGCGCGTCGGCTACCTGATCGCGCAGGAGCCGGTGGCCACGACCGTGCGCAAGACGATCGTCCCGTTCGCCGTCAACCACCTCGCCCAGGTCGCCGCCATCGCCTCGCTGCGGGCCGAGGACGAGTTGCTGGAGCGGGTCGAGCGGGTGGTCAAGGAGCGCACCCGGGTGCGCGAGGCGCTGATCGCGCAGGGCTGGACGGTGCCGCCCACCGAGGCGAACTTCGTGTGGCTCCGGATCGGCGAGCGCACCCTCGACTTCGCCGCCGCCTGCGCCACGGAGGGCGTGGCCGTGCGGCCGTTCGCGCCGGAGGGCGTACGTGTGTCGATCGGCTCGCCCGAGGCCAACGACGCCTTCCTCGCCTGCGCCGCCGCCTTCCCCCACTGAGCGAGCGGGGCACACGCATCCCTCCGGCCCGCGCGCCGGAGGGACGCGCGGACGACGGGACTCGCGGGCGACACGTCACGTGGGCGATGGGCCAGGCGCGTCAGGTGGCCCCGACCTCCTCGGGGACGGGCACCCGGGACTTCGCGCGCCGTTCGGTCGACACCACCAGGGCGACGCCCACCAGGATCACCAGGCCGCCGAGCATGATCTGCACCGTCACGTGCTCGTTCACCACGAGCACACCCAGGATCACGGCGACGACGGGGTTGACGTACGCGTACGTCGAGACCAGCGAGATCGGCGCGTTGCCGAGCAGCCACGTGTACGCGGTGAACCCGACCAGCGACCCCACCAGCACCAGGTAGGCGATCGCCGCCCACGAGCGCCCCGAGACGGCGGCGAAGTCGAGCCGCTCCCCGACGGACGCGCCGACCACGGCCAGCCCCGCGCCGCCGACCAGCATCTCGACCGCGCTGGCCGTCCACACGTTGGCGGGCATGGGGATGCGCCCCGACAGGAACGAGCCGACCGACCACGACAGCGACGCGAGCAGGATCACCACGATGCCCGTCGTGCCGGCCGCCTCGCCGCCGCCGTTCAGCGACAACGCCGCCACCCCGCCGAACCCGACCAGCACCCCGGTCACCGTCAGCACCGCCGGCCGGTCTCTGGCCACGATCCTGAGCACCACCAGCCACAGCGGCACGGACGCCACGAGCAGCGCGGCCAGGCCGCTGGAGATGTGCTGCTCGGCCACCGCGACCATGCCGTTTCCGCCGGTCAGCAGCAGGAGCCCGACCAGCGCCGCGCCGCCGAACTGGCGCAGCGACATCCGGAACGGCGCCAGGCCCTTCCTGATCAGCAGGAACCCGGCGAGCAGCAAGGCGGCCGTCACGAACCGGAGCGCGCCGTGGAGCAGCGGCGGCATGGTCTCGATGGTGATCTTGATGCCGAGGTAGGTCGAGCCCCACACCACGTAGACGATCGCCAAGGCGCTCCAGACCAGGAGGGGGGAACGACCGTCAGTAGCGTTTGCACTCATGGGTCATGACTGTACAGGTGAGACCCGACAAAAGGCTCGCGAGTATCAGACGTTGGACTATGGCGGGATATCAGCGACAGATGGGCCCACCGCTCGTTGGCCGCAGTCCCCGCTCGCCGCCCGCACTCCCCGCCCGCACTCCCTGCTCGCCGTCCGTGCCCGCCGCTCGGCTGACACGCTGACGGCGTCGGTGCCCGGCATCGCACGCGCCCACCGATCTGGGAGACCGCTCACCCGTGGAACGCGCTCCCACCGCCCTCACAGCCCCGCGCAGCCCCATGCTGGCCCTCGGACACATGAGTCATTTCCCCAACGCCCCGGCAAGCTGCCCGAAACCCATCAGATCTCTACCACCAGCCCACAGCGTTGCTCGAAACAGCGTGGAACCCACCAGAACCATTCATCAAGAACGCCGTCACCTCAACGCACCCATGCGGAGAACCGGCGCCGGAAGAATTTGGTGCCCCCGTCCGAATCCCATCGATCGGGGGCGTCCGTGAACATACCCCCATCTACACGGGTCAACCAATTAGTTCACAAGAGTCAATGCGCAAGTTCGCGAACCTGACACCATCCGTCAATGCCGAGGCCACGCAGAGGTGGCCCGCCGCGTGGACAGCGGCGGGCCTCCCCGGAAAAACGCCAGGTCAGCGGGGGCCCAGCTTCTCCACGATCAACCGGTAGAGCTGCCGGGGCCGCCCGGGCTGCGGCGTACGGTTAGGCGGAAGCGGCCACGCGAGTCCCTCGTCAACCAACGTGCGCAGCAACCGCCGGGCCGTACGAGGCGTGACCCCGAGCATCTTGCCCGCGCCCTCGGCGTCGACCACCGTGTCTCCGCCTTCGAGCTTGGCCGCCAGCCTGGCCAGTACCTCCACCCCCTTCGGCTTCAGTGAGTTGGCCCCGGTCGGTGGCATCCGCGGGGCCGGGATGAGTGCCCGCCCCTCGCGGTCCACCGCGAAGCCCTGTGCCTGCTTGCCCGCCTGCGTGCGGGCCAGCGCGGCTCTCGCGTGTGACTCGGCGTCGTGCGTTGTTCGTCCCATCCCCACGCCGACCTCGACCGCCAGCCCCAACTCGTCCCTGATCCTGGCCGCGAACGGCAACACCCTGAACCCGTCGGTGGCCGCCGCGATCGAGCCCCTGGTGGCGGTCACCAGGTAGCTGTGATCGTCGATGGGCCAGACGGTGGCGTTGATCCGGTTCGCCTCCTGGACCAGGAGCCGGTGCAGCGACAGTCGCAACTCGTCGCGCCAGTAGCGGGGCGCGGCGCGGCGCACGGGTTCGCGCAGCGTCGGCACCTCCACCAGTACGACGGTGAGCTGCGACTCCTCCAGCCGGTGGTGCGCTCCGAGCAGCGCCGCGGTGTGCAGCGCCGTACGGACCGCCGCCGACGTCGGCCTGATCCTGATGACCGGCACGCCTGCGGTGTGCAGGCGTTCGGCCACCGCGGGCAGGCAGGTCAGCGCTCCCGTGGTCGTGCCCTGCCGGGCCAGGCGTTCGTGGAAGGCCGCGATCGTGCCGGTGGCACCCGGCTCGTCGCGGTTGTGCACGTCCGCGGCCGGGATGCCGAGATCCGTGTACGCCTCCTCCACATCCGCCCTGCTGACCACGTCGATGCTGACCCGCTGGGGATCCAACCGGGTGTCGAGCGCCGCTTTCGCCAGCGCCGCCACCAGTGCTGCTCCGCCGAGTTGCACGTACGTCGCGGGCATCGTCAGCACGCCGGAACGCCTGGCCAGGTCATAGGGGACCGGGCTGGCGAACAGACATGCGTCGACACCGGGACCGAGCCGCGTCACCTTGTCGGGCGCCTCCTGCTCATCGCGGTAAGCGGCCGCGACCAGGCGACACGGCAGCGGTGCCGCTGCGTGACCCATCAGCATGACTCGCTCGACCAGGTCGTGGGGTCCGACCACGCCGATGGTGAGGTCCGGTGTCATAGCGCCCGGGCGTGACACTCGGGGAGTTTCTTCGGCCCTCTCGACCAATGTTCGTCCCATCCTGCCGTCCGTTGCAGTGTTCTCTTTTGGAACGATCGCTCGCGGGGGCCGTAATGTCACGCCCGACTTTTCCGGAAAGCCGTTCTGGTTGACCGTCCGACAAGATGTCTTAGCAGCTCAACGAGGTATTTCTCGGGTCTTTTAGTGGTCAGAAATCTCTCGTGTAATGTCCGCGCCGAGCGCACGCATTCGCGCCGCGAGATGCGCGTGGCCGCGGTCGATGAGGTATCCCGAGTCGATCACGGTCTCGCCCTCGGCGGCCAGGCCGGCGAGGACGAGCGCGATCCCGGAGCGCAGATCGTGGGCCGTCACCTGAGTGCCCGTCAGCGGGGTGCGGCCGCGTACGATCGCCCGGCTGCCGTCGACCTCCACGTTCGCGCCCATCTTGTTCAGCTCTCCGGCCAGGGCGAACCGGCCGTCGAAGATGCGCTCGTGGATGTAGCTGGTGCCCTCGGCCAGGGCCGCGACGGTCATCATCGGCGACTGCAGGTCGGTGGCGAAGCCCGGGTAGGTGTCGGTGATGATGTTGATCGGCCGCAGCGGGCCCTCACGGCGTACGTGGAGCACGGCGCCCTGCCGGTGGAACTCTACGCCCATCTGCTCCAGCTTGTAGCGCACCACGCCCAGGTCGAGGCCGGTGCCGACGAGGCTCAGCTCGCCTCCGGTGAGCGCCGCGGCCATCGCGAAGACGCCCGCGTCGAGCCGGTCGGGCATCACGGTGTGCTCGACCGCGTGCAGCTCGTCGACGCCCTCCACGGTGATGAACCCGGTGCCGCCGCCGCTGATGCGCGCGCCCATCTTGGTGAGCATGTCGATGACGTCGAGCACCTCGGGCTCCAGGGCCGCGTTCTCGATCACGGTGGTGCCCTTGGCCAGTGCGGCGGCCATGATGAGGTTCTCGGTGCCGGTGTGGGAGGGGGTGTCGAGGTAGAGGGTGGCGCCGGTCAGCCCGGACGCCTTGACGTGGATGACGGTCTCGCCCTCGTCCACGATCGCGCCCAGGCGCTTGTAGCCCAGGTAGTGGAAGTCGAGGTTGCGGCTGCCGAGGTTGCAGCCCCCGACACCCTCCACGATCGCCTCGCCGAGGCGGTGCAGGAGTGCGGGGGTGAACAGCACCGATCCGCGGAAGCGCCGGGCGATCTCGGCGGGCAGGACGGGGCTGTTCACCCTGGAGGCGTCGATGACCAGCGTGCGCTCGGACTCGTGCAGCTCGACGTACGCGCCGATCGCCTCGGCCAGCTCGACCGCGCGGCGGACGTCTTCGATGATCGGCACGTTGCGCAGGACGGTGCGGCCCTTCGCGGCGAGCAGAGCCGCACCGATCATGGGAAGCACGGCGTTCTTCGCGCCCTGGATGAACGCGGTTCCACGCAGTGCGTTGCCACCGCGTACGCGGTAACGGACCATTCGTGCGGCTCCTTGGAATCAACGGTGAGGCTCGATCGGGCCAACAGTAGTCGCTAACACCAGATGACCCAGCCGAATCATCCGCTAAAGGGAACCCCCGTGACGCGCTCATATGCTTCTAGGTATCGCTGCCTGGTGCGCTCGACCACGTGGTCGGGGAGCCTGGGTGGGGGGTTTCCGGAGGATTTGTCCCATCCAGATTCGGGCGATAGCAGCCAATCGCGTACAAATTGCTTGTCAAAAGAAAGCTGCGAACGACCGGGCTGCCATTCGTCGGCCGGCCAGAAGCGCGAGGAGTCGGACGTCAGCACCTCGTCACCCAACGTCAGCACGCCGTCGGAGTCCCAGCCCAGCTCGATCTTCGTGTCGGCGACGATGATGCCACGCCCGGCGGCCAGGTCCGCGCCGCGCCGGTAGACGGCGAGCGTGATCTCCCTGAGCCGCTCCGCGGTCTCCGCGCCGACCTCCGCCACGACCTGCTCGTACGAGATCGGCTCGTCGTGCTGCCCCACCGGCGCCTTCGAGGACGGCGTGAAGATCGGCTCGGGCAGCCGCGAACCGTCTACCAGCCCCTCCGGCAGCGGCACGCCGGAGACCGCGCCGGTGGCGCGGTACTCGTTCAGCCCGCCGCCCGTCAGATAGCCCCTGGCCACGCACTCGACCTGGACCATCCGCAGCGGCCTGACCACCACGCTGCGCAGGTCGTCGCCGCGCGCCGCGACGTGGTTGGGCACGACGTCCTTGAGCTGGTCGAACCACCACAGCGACATCTGCGTGAGAATGGCCCCCTTGTCGGGGATGTCGGGCTCCAGGACGTAGTCGAAGGCGGAGATCCGGTCGGAGGCCACCATCAGCAGCAGGCCGTCGCCGGTCTCGTAGAGGTCGCGTACCTTGCCGGAGTGCACGTGCTTCATCGGGCGATGTCCGTTCGGTGGTGGGAGCCGCGCAGGCCGATCCGGCCGACGAGGTCGTAGGCGGCCCGGCGCGCGCTCTCCTGGTCGGGCCCGTGGCCCACCACGTCGAGCACCCGGCCGCCGGCCGACACCACGTCGTCGCCCGCCCGCCTGGTGCCGGCGTGGATCACGTAGGCGTGCTCGGTCTCCTCGGGCCCGGTGATCACGTCGCCCTTCACGGGAGCCTCCGGATAGCCCTCGGAGGCGATCACCACGGTCACGGCGGAGCCGTCCTTAAAGACCGGGTCGAGCCCCAGTTCGCCGGTCGCGCA
Source organism: Nonomuraea antimicrobica (assembly GCF_039536965.1). Lineage (NCBI taxonomy): Bacteria > Bacillati > Actinomycetota > Actinomycetes > Streptosporangiales > Streptosporangiaceae > Nonomuraea > Nonomuraea antimicrobica. The sequence continues at coordinate 67,139 of NZ_BAAAZP010000102.1, forward strand.
CGCCATGAGCAGCCCGCCCAGCGGCGTCTCCAGCCGGTCGAGCAGCACCTGCGCCTCCGGGTCGCCGAAGCGCGCGTTGAACTCGACCACCTTCGGCCCCTTCGCGGTCAGCGCCAGCCCCACGTAGAGCACCCCCTGGTACGGCAGCCCGCGCCGGGTCAGCTCCCCGATCGTGGGATGCACGACCTCCCGCATCACCTGCTCGGTCAGCCCGTCGGGCGCCCACGGCAGCGGCGTGTAGGCGCCCATGCCGCCGGTGTTGGGACCCTCGTCGCCGTCGTGGGCGCGCTTGAAGTCCTGGGCGAGTTGCAGCGGCACGGCCGTGCTGCCGTCGCACAGCGCGAACAGCGACACCTCGGGCCCGTCGAGGAACTCCTCGATCACCACCCGCTCGCAGGACAGCGCGTGCGCGAGCGCCTCGGCGCGGTCGCCGGTGACGACGACGCCCTTGCCCGCCGCCAGGCCGTCGTCCTTGACCACGTAGGGGGCGCCGAACTCGTCGAGCGCCGCCGCGGCCTCCTCCTCGGTGACGCACGTCCTCGACCGTGCGGTGGGCACGTCGGCGGCCTGCATGATCTCCTTGGCGAACGCCTTGGAGCCCTCGATCATGGCGGCGTCGCGGGACGGCCCGAAGCAGGCGAAGCCCGCCTCGCGCACCGCGTCGCTCACCCCCGCCACCAGCGGCGCCTCCGGCCCGACCACGACCAGGTCGACCCGTAGCCGCTCGGCCAGCGCGGCCACCTGCCCGGGGTCGAGCGGATCGACGGGGTGAACGGTCGCGACCCGCTCGATGCCAGGATTGCCTGGCGCGCAGTGGAGGTCGGTGACCTGGGGATCGAGGCTGAGCGAACGGCACAGGGCGTGCTCACGCCCTCCGGAACCAATGACTAGAACGCGCACGCGGTCCATTGTCGCAGGCCCCTCGGCCTGCGCAGGCTCCGGTGGCCGGGACAGCACATGCCGGAACAGGCGGCAAACTTTGTGGAGTTCTACGGGAGCCGAGGGGCACTGGCCGAGTATCGTCGGATAGGTTCACCCGCCTGTGGTAAGTTAGGGCGGCTTTGCGGCGTCTCTAGTGATTGGAGGTGGTCCGGGATGAAACCTGGTGATCCCAGCAGTACGTGCTCCGACACGTACAGCCTGCGTACCCCCGACCACTCCAATCCGGCAGCCTGATCGTGCCTCCGCGCTTTTGTGTTGATTGAGGTGACTTCTTCGCGCGTGGAGTGCGCCCGGTCGGGCGGAAAGGGACTCCCATGCGCTCGTCCACCCTTTTCCGTCGTATCAACCGACACTCCGTACCTTCGCGCGCCCCGCGCCAGCTCGTGACGCCGGTGCCTGAGGTGCACCTGCCACCGGGTGACTCCGTCGTCGAGTTCGGCGCCTACCTCCAGGGCAAGAAGGTCTCCGCCGCCGGCATCGTCGAGGCGGTCGACCTCGTACGCGAGCACAACAAGAGCGCCGACGGCGCCAACGCCTTCGTCTGGGTGGGGTTGCACGAGCCGGCCGCCCCCGAGGTCGAGTGGCTCTCCGAGGTCTTCGGCCTGCACCCGCTGGCCGTCGAGGACGCCGTCAAGGCGCACCAGCGGCCCAAGGTCGAGCGGTTCGGCGAGTCGCTGTTCATGGTGCTCAAGACCGTCGCCTACCTCGACCACGACGAGCTGACCGCCACCAGTGAGATCATCGCGACCGGCGAGATCATGGTGTTCCTCGGCGTGGACTTCGTGGTGACGGTGCGGCACGGCGAGCACTGCCCGCTCACCATCGTCCGCGAGCGCCTCGAGGACAAGCCGAAGCTGATGAACCGCGGGCCCGCCGGTGTCCTGCACGCGATCTCCGACCACGTGGTCGACCAGTACCTGCAGGTGGCCGACCTCATGCAGCTCGAACTGGAAGAGGTCGAGGCCACGGTGTTCGCGGACGTCAGCTCCCGCGACATCAACCGGATCTACCAGCTCAAGCGCGAGATGCTGGAGATGAAGCGGGCCGTCATGCCGTTGCAGGCGCCCATGGCGGCGCTGCCCCAGCGGCGGGTCATCCCCTCGGAGATGCGCGAATACTTCCGCGACGTCGGCGACCACCTGTCGCGCGTGTGCGAGCAGGTGGACTCGTCCAACGAGCTGTGCAGCTCGATCCTGCAGGCCGCGCTCGCCCGCTCGAACGCCCTCGCCAACGAGGACATGCGCAAGATCTCCTCGTGGGTGGCCATCCTCGCGGTGCCCACGATGATCGCCGGGATCTACGGCATGAACTTCGACTTCATGCCGGAGACCAAGCAGGTGTGGGGCTACCCTGCGGTCCTCGCCCTGATGATCACCGTCTGCGTGCTGCTGCACCGCGGCTTCCGCCGCAACGGCTGGCTCTGACCCCAGCCCGCTCTGTCGCAGCGGAGCAGGTCAGACGCCGACCGGCCGGAGCGGGCTCACGGGCTCGGGCAGGTCGAGGCCCCGCTCACGCCACACCTCCCGCATCCGGTCGGGGTAGTCGGTGACGATCCCGGCCACCCCCAGGTCCAGCATCCTGCCCGCCAGGGCGGGCTCGTTGACGGTCCACACCACCACGTCGAGCCCGGCCGCCGTGGCCTGCGCCATCAGCGACTCGTCCACCATGGCGTGCTCGGGCGAGAGCGTGGTGGCCCCGGCCGCGCGCGCGGCGGCGGGCACGTCGGCGTCGACCCCGGTGTCGACGCCGTCGTTCCAGTGCAGGGTGTCCAGCTCGATGAGCGCGAAGCGGCGGGTGCCTGGGGCCAGCTCGGCGGCGTGCGTGATGACGCGCCAGTCGAAGCTGAGGATGGCCGCGTTGTCGAGCCGGCCGTGCCGGTCGAGCTCTTCGACGACCAGCTCGGTGAAGAGCCGGGGATCGGCGGTCAGCTCCGGCCTGGTCGGGTCGGACTTCAGCTCGATGTGCAGGCGTACGCTCTCGGCCTCGTAGGCGTTCACCAGGCCGAGCACCGCGCCGAGCGTCGGCATGCGGGTCTCGGGCATGGGCACCTGGGTCAGTGCGAAGGGGTCGTCGGGGTGGCGCGGCAGGCGTACGCCGACGTCGAGCATGCGGAGCTGCGCCAGCGTCAGGGTGTTGATCGCCTTGCCGACGTAGGGGAAGAGCGGGTCGCCCACGTGCACCGGCCGCCGGTCGGCGCTCGTGACCGCGGAGACCGTGAGGTCGTGCGTGAGCACGAGGCGGCGGTCGGCGGTGAGCGCGACGTCGAGCTCGAGTGCGTGGACGCCCAGCTCCATCGTGCGGCTCATACCGGGCAGGGTGTTTTCCGGCCAGAGGCCCCGTGCCCCCCGGTGACCATGAATCTCAACGCGCACAACCGGGACACTACCTGGCGCGGGGCGCCTCTAGGCAGTGCCACGCCGTGTCCTTTTTATCCTGCTACGCGCCGTCGTGCGGTTCTGGGCAGACAATAGGCTGTTCTCCATGATGGAGGTTCTCAAAACAGCCCATTACCCGACAGTTCGGGCATGGGTTGAAGGGTGGGTCATCTCCCGCAACGCCCCCCGGCCCGTACGCGAGCCGTGGGGTCTGCGCGTGGACGTCGGCCTGCCCGGCCACGTCGCCCGTCACGTCGTCTCCGCCCCGACGCCCGAGGTCCTCCGCCGCCTGACCGCCAGGCTCACCACCCCAGGCACCTGGCTCAAGCTCTGCGCACCGGCCGAGGCCGTGATCCCGCTGCTGCCGACCCGCTGGGCCGTGCAGGACCCGGAGTTCATGATGACCGCGTCCCTGCTCGGCCGCACCCCGCCGGCGGCGCCGCCCGGCTACACGCCGGCCGTCACCACCAGGGCGGGCGTCACGGTGGTCCGGCTGCTGACCGCGGCGGGCGAGGTGGCCGCGCGGGGACAGTTCGCGATCGCGGGCACGACGGCGGTCGTGGACCAGGTGGAGACGGCGGGCGACCACCGCCGCCGCGGCCTCGGCACCGTCGTCATGACGACGATCGCCGCCACGGCCGCCTCGATGGGGGCGCGCACGGGCGTCCTGGTCGCCACCGCCCAGGGCCGGGCCCTGTACGAGACGGTCGGCTGGACGCTGCACACCCCCATGACGGCGGCCGTACTTCAGCAGTGAGGGGCGGTCAGACCAGCGGGCGCACCACGATGGTCTGGTCGCGCCCCGGGCCCACCCCGATGGCCGAGATCGGCGCCCCGCTCATCTCCTCCAGGGTCCGCACGTACGCCTGCGCGTTCGGCGGCAGGTCATCGAACGACTTGGCGCTGGTGATGTCCTCCTGCCAGCCGGGGAACTCCTCGTAGATCGGCTTGGCGTGGTGGAAGTCGGTCTGCGTCATGGGGATCTCGTCGTGCCGCACCCCGTCCACGTCGTAGGCCACGCACACCGGGATCCGCTCCAGACCGGACAGCACGTCGAGCTTGGTCAGGAAGTAGTCGGTGACGCCGTTGATGCGGGTGGCGTACCGGGCGATCACCGCGTCGAACCAGCCGCAGCGGCGGTTGCGGCCGGTCGTGACGCCGTACTCGCCGCCGGTCTGGCGCAGCCACTCGCCCATCTCGTCCGTCAGCTCGGTCGGGAACGGGCCCGAGCCGACCCGCGTGGTGTACGCCTTCAGAATGCCGATGATCTTGGTGAGCCGGTTCGGCGGGATGCCGGCACCGGCGCACGCCCCGCCCGCCGTGGGCGAGGAGGAGGTGACGAACGGGTACGTGCCGTGGTCGATGTCGAGCAGCGTGCCCTGCCCGCCCTCCAGCAGCACGAACTTCTCCTCGTCCAGCGCCTTCGACAGCACCAGCGAGGTGTCGGCGATGTGCGGCTTGAGCCGCTCGGCGTAGGCGAGGTATTCCTCCAGCACCGCCGCGGGGTCGATGCCGCGCCGGTTGTAGACCTTGGTCAGCACCTGGTTCTTCTCGGTCAGCGCGACCTCGATCTTCTTCTCCAGGATGCCCGGGTCGAGCAGGTCCTGGACGCGCACGCCCATCCGGGCGATCTTGTCGCCGTACGCCGGGCCGATGCCGCGGCCGGTGGTGCCGATCCTGGCCTTGCCCAGGTAGCGTTCTGTCACCTTGTCGAGGGCCTTGTGGTGCGGCATGATCAGGTGCGCGTTCGACGAGATCAGCAGCCGCTCGGCGGAGATGCCCCGCTCGGCCAGCCCGTCGATCTCGCCGAGCAGCACACCCGGGTCGATCACCACGCCGTTGCCGATGACAGGCACCACCTCCGGCGACAGGATCCCGGTCGGCAGCAGGTGCAGCGCGTATTTCTGGTCACCGATGACCACGGTGTGACCCGCGTTGTTGCCGCCTTGATAGCGGACGACGTAGTCGACGTCGCCACCGAGCAGGTCGGTGGCCTTGCCCTTGCCCTCATCGCCCCACTGGGCACCAACGAGAACGGCAGCCGGCATGGTTCAGTCTCCCGAGCACACAAACGAAAACCCCTGGCGCAAGCGCGACAGGGGCTCTTGCGTGGAGAGACTACCCGAACGTGTCTATTCGTCCCAAGGGTTAACCCTTGGTCAGCGCGTCGTGACCGGTTTCTGAACTGTCCTTGAGGAACTGCAGGCACCGTTCGGCCTCGTCCTTCTCGCCGATGGCCTGGGCGGCCCTGGACAGCGCGTACAGGCAGCGCAGGAAGCCCTGGTTCGGCTCGTGCTCCCAGGGCACGGGCCCGTGCCCCTTCCAGCCGTTGCGGCGGAGCTGGTCGAGCCCGCGGTGGTAGCCCGTACGGGCGAAGGCGTAGGACGTCACGGCGTGCCCCTGGGCGAAGTACTCCTCCGCCAGCACGGCCCACGCCCCCGGGTAGGCGGGGAATCGGGCTGCCACGTCGGCGGCCTTGGCGCCGGATTCCAGCGCCTGCCTGGCCTCGGGCAGATCCGGCAGGTGAGTCGGGGGCGGCCCGGCGAGAAGGTTATCCATAGGACAAGTCATACCCGCCGAGCCGCACACGTGGCTAGGAGATCTTCGTTCCGGCGCTCTTGAGGCTCTGGCACGCCTCCACGACGCGGGCCGCCATCCCCGCCTCGGCCGTCTTGCCGTACGAGCGCGGGTCGTAGACCTTCTTGTTGCCGACGTCGCCGTCCACCTTGAGCACGCCGTCGTAGTTCTTGAACATGTGGTCGGCGATCGGCCGGGTGAAGGCGTACTGGGTGTCGGTGTCGACGTTCATCTTGACGACGCCGTAGGAGATGGCCTCGTGGATCTCCTCGAGCAGCGAGCCGGAACCGCCGTGGAAGACCAGGTCGAACGGCTTGTCCTGGCCGTATTTCGCGCCCACCGCGTCCTGGATCTCCTTCAGCACGCTCGGCCGCAGCTTGACGTGGCCCGGCTTGTAGACGCCGTGCACGTTGCCGAACGTGGCGGCCAGCATGTAGCGGCCCCTGTCGCCGATGCCGACGGCCTCGGCGGTGGCCAGCGCGTCCTCGGCCGTCGTGTAGAGCTTCTCGTTGATCTCGCCGACGACGCCGTCCTCCTCGCCGCCGACGACGCCGATCTCCATCTCCATGATGATCCGAGCCCTGGCGCACTTCTCCAGGAGCTCCTTGGCGATCTCAAGGTTCTCCTCCAGCGGCACGGCCGAGCCGTCCCACATGTGCGACTGGAAGAGCGGGTCGAGGCCCTTGGCGACCCGCTCCAGCGAGATGTCGAGCAGCGGCCGCATGAAGCCGTCGAGCTTGTCCTTCGGGCAATGGTCGGTGTGCAACGCGATCGTGACGGGATATCCGGCCGCCACCACCCTCGCGTACTCCGCCAGCGCCGTGGCGCCGGTGACCATGTCCTTGACGGTGGCGCCCGAGAGGAACTCCGCGCCGCCGGTGGAGACCTGCACGATGCCGTCGCTCTCGGCCTCGGCGAAGCCACGCAGGGCGGCGTTCAGCGTCTGCGAGGAGGTCACGTTGATCGCGGGGTAGGCGAATCCGCCGGCCTTGGCCCGGTCGATCATCTCAGCGTAGACCTCTGGAGTCGCAATAGGCATGTTTCATCTCCCTGAGAAGTTACGTCTTCGCGCCAGGCCCAGTATCTCGGGTCACTACCCGCTGGGGTAGAGACAACGCGTGCTCAATGGTCCCGGTGCGCATCTCCGCTCCAGGTAGGCTCTCCGGGTGGACTGGCTTTGGAATCTCCTCGACCCGACGTGGTGGCTCACGATTCTCGGTGCTTTCGCCACCATCGGCGTTCTCGCGATCATCTTCGCGGAGACGGGTCTGTTGCTCGGGTTCTTCCTGCCCGGTGACTCGCTGCTGGTGGCCGCGGGGATTTTCAGCTCGGCGTCGGTGGCGGGGGGAATGGGCATCGAACCGCTCTCGTTCCCCGTGCTGTTGATCGGCACGCCGTTGTGCGCGATCGGCGGGGCCCAGCTCGGCCATTTCCTCGGGGCGCGATTCGGCCGCAGGCTCTTCGACAAACCCGACTCGCGGTTGTTCAAGAGAGAGCACGTGGTCAGGGCCGAGGAGTTCTTCGAGAAGTTCGGTCCCGCCAAAGCGGTGATTCTGGCGAGGTTCGTGCCGATCGTCCGTACGTTCATGAATCCCGTCGCGGGCGTGCTCGAGATGACCCCCAAGCGTTTCCTGCTGTGGAACGTCGTCGGCGGCCTCGTCTGGGTCGAGAGCCTCCTCCTGCTCGGCCATTTCCTCGGCGGCCAGGTCGACCCCAAGCAGATCGACAGGTACATCCTGCCGGGCGTCTTCCTGATCGTGCTGATCTCGCTGATCCCCATCTTCGTCGAGGCGATCAAGCACCGCCGGTCCGGCAAGCGGCTCCCCGAGCCCAACGGCAAGCACCACCGCGTGCCGACGAACTGGGACGGCCAGTCCTGACGCGGCACCGACGGAGGAGCTGACCCCGCGGTCACGGGAACGGCGCAGCGCCAACGGGTACGCTGCCCCCTGTGGGACGCCACAGGTCAGCTCCGATGGGGTTCGGCCGACTGGCGCTCGCCGTCGTGGCCGCAGGGGCCGTGGTGACGCTCCTGGTCATCGGTGGCCGCGCGCTGATCGGCCCGCTCGGCGCGGCCGAGCGTACGCCCGTCTCCAGCCCCACCGCCGGGCCCACCGCCGCGTCCACGGCAGGGTCCACAGCGGGGGCCACGGCGCAGGCGCCGACCGTACGCATCGAGTGCCTCGCCGAGACCTGCCCCCTCGTCACGGTCCGCGTGCCGGGCGGCGACGTGCTGCAGTACCGCGAGATGAGCAGGGGCGAGGAGGTCAGCTACTTCGAGCCGGAGCTCGACGTCGTGCTCAGCGACGCCGGCACCGTACGCGTCACCGAGAACGGCGAGCCGCGCCCCCAGGGCGAGCACGGCGCCCGCGAAGCCTTCACCGTACGCGCCCCCGGCTGACCATCCCGCGCACGCCCGCCGCCGCGCCTCAGAGCCCGAGGTCCCGCTGCGTGTACGCGGTGCGGTATTCGAGGCCCTCCGCGACGAGCCGCTCCGTGGCGCCCCGGTCGACGATGGTCGCCACGGCCACCACCTCGGCCCCCGCCTCGCGCAGCGCCTCCACCGCCGTCAGGGGTGAGGAACCCGTGGTGGAGGTGTCCTCGACGACCAGCACCCGGCGGCCCTTGACCTCCGGCCCCTCGATCCGCCGCTGCATGCCGTGCGCCTTCTGCGTCTTGCGCACCACGAACGCGTCCAGCACCCGCCCGCGCGCCGCCGCCGCGTGCACCATCGCGACGGCCACCGGGTCGGCCCCCAGCGTGAGCCCGCCCACCGCCTCGTAGTCGAGGTCGGCCGTCAGGTCCAGCATCACGCTGCCGACGAGCGGCGCGGCCACGCCGTCGAGCGTGATCCGCCGCAGGTCGAAGTAGAAGTCGGCCTCCTTGCCCGAGGACAGGATGACCTTGCCGTGGATGATGGCCTTGAGCTTGATCTCGGCCAGCAGGGTGTCGCGATCCGTCATGGCCCCAAGCTTAGGGCCGCCCAGGATCCGGGCCTCTGGGCGTCACGGGTCCGGGCCCAGCGTCCTGAGCACGGCCAGGGCCTGCCCGTACGCCCCCCGCCCCCGCCCGCGCGGAACCCAGCGCCCAGCACGCCTGCGCCAGGTCGCAGCCGCCGCACACCGCCTTGGCCACCACGTCCACCTCGGGCGTCCACCAGTCGTCGGCGAGCGACCAGCCCGCCGCCAGACTCCTGCCGCGCCAGCGCGACAGCACGTCCCTCTCCATCGGTCCTCCATCGGAAGTCCTCGCAGTAAAGACGCGGGCGCGGTTTAGCCATGACGGGGAATGCGGAATGATTGCGCCTGGCAACCCCGCGTAATCGTGAGGTCACTATGGGTGTCGAATCTCCGCAAAGCGATGCACACCTGCTTCAGGCGGTCAGAGGGGGCAATGCGGCTGCCTACGGGGAGCTCTACGAGCGCCACGTCGCCGCGGCCCGCGCGCTCGCCCGGCAACTCGCCAGGGGAGCGGAGGTCGAGGACGTGGTGGCGGAGTCGTTCACCAAGATCCTCGAGCTGGTGGGCAGGGGCGGCGGGCCCGACTCCGGCTTCCGCACCTACCTGCTCACCGTCGTGCGGCGCACGGTCTACGACCGCTCCAGGGTCGAGAGCCGCCAGGTGACCACGGGCGAGATCGAGCTGTACGACCCGGGGGCGCCCTTCGTCGATCCCGCGCTCGTCGGGCTGGAGAAGTCGCTGATCGCCAGGGCCTACCTGTCGTTGCCCGAGCGCTGGCGGGCGGTGCTCTGGCACACCGAGGTCGAGCGGGTCAAGCCGGCCGACGTGGCGCCGCTGCTGGGGCTGTCGGCCAACGGCGTGGCCGCGCTGGCCTACCGGGCGAGGGAGGGGTTGCGGCAGGCGTACCTGCAGATGCACCTGGGCGTCGCGCCGCAGCACGAGTGCCGTCCCGCGCTGGGCAAGATGGGCGCCTACGTACGCGGCGGGCTGGCCAGGCGCGACTCCAAAGAGGTGGACGAGCACGTCAGCACGTGCGAGGAGTGCCACGGGGTGCTGCTCGAGCTGACCGACGTCAACCGCGGGCTGCGGGTCATGGTGGGGCCGCTGATCGCGGGGCCGCTGTTCGGCGGCTACGCGGCGGCGCTGGCCAAGGCGGCGGCCGGGGGCACCGGTGCGGGCGGGGCGCTGCGGCTGTTCGGCCTGCTGCGGCGGGTGCCCCGGCAGCAACAGGCGGTCGTGGCCGGCGGCACCGCGGTGGCGGTGGCCGTGGCGGTGGCGTTCCTGCTGGTCTCCGACGAGCAGCCGATCAGGACACCGCCCGCGGCCTCGCCGGTCGCGCAACCGCCCGCCTCGGCGGCCCTGGAGCCCGTGCCGGTGCCGGTGCCGAGTCAGCCGCCGGCGCAGGTGCCGCCGCCGGTCCGCGAGGACGAACCGGGCAAGGCGAAGCTGCGGGCCACGATCGACGCGCTCGGCGCCCTCGTACGCGCCCGTCCCGGCATCGTCGCCATCCGCCTGCGCAACTACGGCGAGGGTCCCAGCGAGAAGCTGGCCGCGCTCGTGGACCTGCCGCCCGGCGTGACCCTCGTCCCGACCGTCCGGCACGGTCCAGGCGCCGCCGTCCACGTCCCGGTGGGCACGGTCGACGGCTGGTCCTGCCGCCCCACCAAGAGCGGCGCGCGGTGCGCGCGAGAGCCGCTGGAGGCGGGGCAGGGCACGGCGGTGTTCCTGCGGGTGCTGGTGGCCGACGAGGCGCCGCAGGGCGCGGGCCCGGTCGTCCGGGTCGCGTCGGGGTCGCTGCGGGTGCGGGCGCGGGCCGAGCAGGGCGTACGCACGACGGGCGCACCCGCCAGGTTCGCCACCGACGGGAAGGTGGTGGTCAGGGCCGTCGGCAACGCCCTGCTGAGCTGCCCGCAGGAGCGGGCGGGCTGCCAGGAGGCCAGGCGCCGCCAGGGCGCGCAGCGCGACAACGACCTGTGGCCGATGACCGCCCTCGACCAGGACGACCGGCCCGAGACCGAGTCCTCCAGCGGGGCCGCGCTGTCCCTGCCGAAGGGCGGCGAGGTCGTGTGGGCCGGGCTCTACTGGTCGGCGGCCACCGAGAAGGCCGGGCCGATCAAGCTCAGGCCGCCGGGGCGGCGCGAATACCTGACCGTCCAGCCCAGCCAGGTGACGGTGCGCGAGCTGCCGCTTGGCCCCGCCTACCAGGCGTTCGCCGACGTGAGCGACCTGGTCGGCGACGTACGCAGGAACGGCACCTGGTGGGCCGCCGACGCACCCATGGAGGAGGGGGTCTCGCGCCATGCCGGGTGGAGCCTGGTGCTGATCGTCACCGATCCGTCCGAGCCGTACAGCCAGGCCGTGGTGCTCGACACGGCGACCGTGGTCGGCGGCCGGTCGCGGCGGGTGCGGGTCCCGCTGGGCGGTCTGAGCCCTGCCGCCGCTCCCGCCAGGGCCGAGCTGGTCACCTGGGAGGGCGACGCCGACCTCGGGGGTGACAAGGTCTCGCTCGGGTCGGGCGCGCTCACCCCGGCCGGTGGCGACCGCGAACGTTCGAACGTCTTCGACGGGTCGTCCAACGGCGTGGCCGAGCTGACGTTCGGCGTCGACGTCGACACGGTCAGTGCGGAGCTTGGGGTCGATCCGGGGCTGACGATCGTGACGGACAAGGACGTCGTCCTGTTCGGTGTGGTCGCGCTGAGCGTACGGGCCCGATCGTGACGACAAACAGGACAAAATGGTACGGTCTGCCTGATTGGTCTGGCCTGACGCCGAGCGGTTGCCGAATCGTCGGGATTAACCCCCGCGCGATCACCTGCTTTCATTACCCTGAGAGAGGGCCGCCGAGTCCGGTCTCTGACGGTGCAGAGCCAGCAAGGTCGGACCACCAGGAAAGGGGCGGTGTCAGTGGATCGCTGTGCGCTGTTCGTGGACGCTGGCTATCTGCTGGCTGATGGAGCGATGGCCGTGCACGGCACGCGTCATCGCGAGGCGGTTTCCTGGGACTATCCAGGGTTGCTGCAGCTCATGACCGGCCTGTCACGCGAACGCACCGGCCTGCCGCTGCTGCGGTGCTACTGGTACGAAGCGACGGTCGAGGGCCGCCGCACGCCGGAGCACGACGCGCTGGCCGACATACCGGGCCTCAAACTCCGGCTGTCCCGCATCAGGCCGGGCCGCCGCGAGGGCGTCGACGCGCAGGTCCACCGCGACCTGATGACCCTCGCGCGCAACAACGCCATCTGCGACGCGGTCGTGGTCAGCGGCGACGAGGACCTGGCACAGGTCGTGTGCGACGCCCAAGACCTCGGCATCAGGGTGAGCGTCATCCACATCGCGACCGACGGCGGCTGGGCCGTCGCGCGGTCGCTGCGGCAGGAGTGCGACGACCTGGTGGAGCTGGGAGCGGTCCACCTGCGGCCGTACGTCAACCTGGTGACCGGCGTCGCCGAATCCTCCAACGGGCATCACCACCAGCCCATCAGCAACGGGCAGGCCGCCCACGCGCTGACCCCCGCGCAGCCGTCCCTGCCGCCCACCTCACTGCCCAACTCGCTGCCCGCGTCGTTGCCGCAGGCTCCCGCCGCCAGTGGCGGGCACGCGGCCGGGCCGCCGTCCGGGGCGAACAACCTGCCGTCGCCCGCCGCCGGTGGGCACTCGCAGAACGGGTCGTCTCCGAACGGGCCCGCGCTGAACGGGCCCTCGTTGAACGGTCCCGCCTCGGGGCGCGGCCAGTCGTCCACGCCGCCGGTGCTGCCGACGTACCCCAACTACCAGCCCGAGCAGCAGCCCCCGGCCCAGCCGCCGCCCGCCGCCCCGGTCACCGGGCCCATCCAGGCGCAGCCTCCGTCGAGCCCGAACCTGGGCCAGTTCGCCGCGCCGCCGAGCGGGTCGTACCAGCCTTCGCAGCTCGGGCCGTACACGGGGCCGCAGGCCGCCCCGGTCTCGCCGCCCCCGGCCGCCACGGCGGGCGCCACGACGCTGGCCGACGCCGTCAAGGCCGCCCACCGCGAGGGCCACGACTTCGGCGAGTCGGTGGCCCGCGACGCCCCCGCCCTGTGGCTGGAGGCGGTGCTCGCCAGGAAGCCCCGCATGCCGTCGGATCTGGAGGCCCGGCTGCTCCAGGGCTCTTCGCTGCCGATCGACTTCCTGCTCCACGACGAGGTACGCCACGCCCTGCGCCGCGGCTTCTGGGACGCTTTGGAACGCGCCCGCCACTGACCCCCCGCCTCTCTCACCACTACCCTTGAGCCTCTTCCATCGAGGCCCCTCCTCCGGCCGCCGCGGCCGTCGAGCCTTCCACCCCGCTGAGCCTTCCACCCCACGCCCCACCGTCCGGCTGGCGCGTCAGCCCGCCCAAGGCACCCCGGTCACGGCGCGCAGGACCGTCCCCGCGAGGCCACCCTCACAGGACCGGTGCCAGGTCAGGAGAGCGCGTCGAAGCCCGCGCGCAGGTGGGTGACGCGGTCGGTCAGGTCGGCCAGGGGGACGGCCAGCGCCGGATCCTGCGACTTGCGGGCCAGCTCTCGGACCCGCGCCAGCTCGTCCTCGACCGCCGTCAGCCGCCGCGACAGCTCCGGCAGCACCGACGCGTGGTCACCGGCCCCGGGCGGCAGCTCACCGGTGAGCCGGTCACGCAGCATCGACGCCTGCTCGGCCAGGCGTTTGTTCATGTTGTACAGCTCGGCGAACACCGACACCTTCGCCCGCAGCACCCACGGGTCGAACGGCTTGGTCAGATAGTCCACCGCGCCCGCCGCGTAGCCGCGGAAGGCGTAGTCGGGCGCGCTGTCGACCACGGTCAGGAAGATGATCGGGATGTTGCGCGTACGCTCACGCCGCTTGATGTGGGCGGCCGTCTCGAACCCATCCATGCCGGGCATCCGCACGTCCAGCAGGATGAGCGCGAACTCGGTGTTGAGCAGCGCCTTGAGCGCCTCCTCGCCCGACCGGGCGCGCACCGGCACCAGGTCGAGCGAGCTGAGGATGGCTTCGAGGGCGATCAGATTTTCCTCGCGGTCATCGACGAGGAGAATCTTGGCACGATCCGGCATCGATCACGACCCTCCGGCTGGTGGGGCTGACGAGTCGGACGCGGAGCCCCGCCCGCGGCTGAGCCAGCCGCGCAGTCGTTCGAGCAGGCGGTCCACGTCGACCGGCTTGGGCACGTAGTCGGAGGCGCCGGACGCGATGCTCTTCTCCCTGTCGCCCCGCATGACCTTGGCGGTCAGCGCGATGATCGGCAGGTCGGCGAACTGGGGCATGCGACGGATGGCCGACGTCGTGGCCCAGCCGTCCATCTCCGGCATCATGATGTCCATCAGCACGAGCGCGACATCCTCGTTCCGTTCGAGCTGTTCGATACCCTCCCGCCCGTTTTCAGCGTAGACGACCGTGGAGCCATGGCGTTCCAGCACGCTCGTCAACGCGAAGACGTTGCGGATGTCGTCGTCCACGATGAGGATCTTGGCGCCGTTGAGCGGATCGTCGCCCTGCCACTGGCTGGGCGTCTCGACCGGCGGCTCGACCAGCTCGGGCATCGGCAGGTCGAGCGGCATCGGCGGCTCGGGCGCGGTGGCGGCCGGTTGTTCGTCCGACGGCTGCGTCATGAGCTGCCTGCGCGTCGCCACCCCGCCGTCGGTCGCGGCCAGCGGGCCGGTGTAGGAGGCCGGCAGGTAGAGCGTGAACGAGCTGCCCTTGCCCAGCTCGCTGTCCACGTGGATCTCGCCGCCGAGCAGCCGGGCGATGTCGCGGCAGATGGCCAGGCCGAGGCCGGTGCCGCCGTATTTCCTGCTCGTGGTGCCGTCGGCCTGGCGGAACGCCTCGAAGATGACGTCGCGCTTGTCGGGCGCGATGCCGATGCCGGTGTCGATCACCTGGAACGCCAGCAGATCGTCGGCGTCGTGCAGGGTGTCGTCGTCGAAGTCGACCCCGGCGGGCGGCGTCGAGACCCGCAGCTTCACCTCGCCGCGCGGCGTGAACTTCACCGCGTTGGACAGCAGGTTGCGCAGCACCTGCTGCAGACGCTGTTCGTCGGCCCGCAGCTCCTGCGGCACGTCGGGCTCGACCTCGACGGTGAACGCCAGCCCCTTGTCCTGCGCCAGCGGTGCGAACGCGGCCTCCAGCAGGTCGACCATCTTCGGCAGCGACACCTGGATCGGGTGGATGTCCATCCGGCCCGCCTCGACCTTCGACAGGTCGAGCATGTCGTTGATGAGCTGGAGCAGCGCCGAGCCCGCGCTGTGGATCGTCCGGGCGAACTCGACCTGCTGCGAGGTCAGGTTGCCCTCGGCGTTCTCGGTCAGCAGCTTGGCCAGCACCAGCAGGCTGTTGAGCGGGGTGCGCAGCTCGTGCGACATGTTGGCGAGGAACTCGGACTTGTAGCGCGAGGACACCGCGAGCTGCTCGGCGCGCTCCTCCAGCGTGCGGCGGGCCTGCTCGATCTGGAAGTTCTGGATCTCGATCGCGCGGTTCTGCTTGGCCAGCAGCGCCGCCTTGTCCTCCAGTTCGGCGTTGGACCTGCGCAGCTCCTCCTGCTGGCGCTGGAGCTCGTCGGAGCGCTCCTGCAGCTCCCGGGTGAGCCGCTGCGACTCGGTCAGCAGGTCTTCTGTGCGGGAGTTGGCGATGATCGTGTTCATCGTGACGCCGATGGTCTCGACGAGCTGGGTCAGGAAGTCGAGGTGCACCTCCCCGAACGGCGTGAACGAGGCCAGCTCCAGCACACCGAGCACCCGGTTCTCGAACAGGATCGGCAGCACCACGATCTGCGCCGGCGTGGAGCGGCTGAGCCCGCTGTCGATGGTGATGAACTGCGGCGGCACGTCGTCGAGCACGATGTGCCGGCCCTCGGCCGCCGCCTGCCCGACGATGCCCTCGCCGATCGCGAAGCGCGGGCGCGGCCCCCGGTCGGGGCGTACGCCGTAGCCGCCGATCAGGATCAGCTCGTGGTCGCCCTCGGGGTCGATGCTGTAGAAGGCGCCGTAGCGGGCCGACACCAGCGGCGTCAGCTCGCTCATCGTCAGCTTGGCCACTTCCAGCAGGTCGCGGTGGCCCTGCATGAGCCGGGAGATGCGGGCCAGGTTCGACTTGAGCCAGTCTTGCTCCTGGTTGGCCTGCGTGGTCTCGCGCAGGCTGCTCACCATCGAGTTGATGTTGTCCTTCAGCTCGGCCAGCTCGCCCTGCGCCTCGATGGCGATGGAGCGGGTCAGGTCGCCGCGCGCCACGGCGCTGGTCACGGTCGCGATGGCGCGGATCTGCGTGGTGAGGCTGCCCGCCAGCTCGTTGACGCTCTCGGTGAGCCGCTTCCACGTGCCCTCGACGCCCTCGACCCGGGCCTGACCGCCGAGCTGGCCGTCGGAGCCCACCTCGCGGGCGACTCGGGTGACCTCGGAGGCGAACGACGAGAGTTGGTCGACCATCCGGTTGACGGTGGTCTTGAGCGCCAGGATCTCGCCCTGGGCGTTCACGTCGATCTTGCGGGTCAGGTCGCCGTTGGCGACCGCGGTGGTCACCTCGGCGATGTTGCGTACCTGGTAGGTGAGGTTGTTGGCCATGGAGTTGACGTTGTCGGTGAGGTCCTTCCAGACGCCCGACACACCCTTCACCCTCGCCTGGCCGCCGAGCTGCCCCTGCGTGCCGACCTCGCGGGCGACCCGGGTGACCTCGTCGGCGAAGGACGAGAGCTGGTCGACCATCGTGTTGAGGGTGTCCTTCAGTTGGAGGATCTCGCCCTGCGCGTCAACGGTGATCTTCTTCGACAGGTTGCCCTGCGCCACCGCGGACGACACCGCCGCGATCTGGCGCACCTGCGAGGTCAGGTTGTTGGCCATCGAGTTGACGTTGTCGGTGAGGTCCTTCCAGACCCCCGACACCCCGCGCACCTGCGCCTGACCGCCGAGCTGGCCCTCGGTGCCGACCTCGCGGGCGACTCGGGTCACCTCGGAGGCGAACGAGGAGAGCTGCTCGACCATCGTGTTCATGGTCGACTTCAGCTCGAGGATCTCGCCCTGGGCGTCGACGTCGATCTTGCGGGTGAGGTCGCCGTTGGCCACGGCCGTGGTGACCTGGGCGATGTTGCGTACCTGGTAGGTGAGGTTGTTGGCCATGGAGTTGACGTTGTCGGTGAGGTCCTTCCAGACGCCCGACACGCCCTTCACCTCGGCCCGGCCGCCCAGCTTGCCCTCGGTGCCCACTTCGCGGGCGACTCGGGTGACCTCGTCGGCGAAGGACGAGAGCTGGTCGACCATCGTGTTGAGGGTGTCCTTCAGTTGAAGGATCTCGCCCTGCGCGTCAACGGTGATCTTCTTTGACAAATTGCCCTGGGCCACCGCCGTCGCCACGGTCGCGATGCTGCGTACCTGCGAGGTGAGGTTGTTGGCCATGAAGTTGACGTTGTCGGTGAGGTCTTTCCACACGCCCGACACGCCGGTCACCTGCGCCTGGCCGCCGAGCTGCCCCTCGGTGCCGACCTCGCGGGCGACTCGGGTGACCTCCTCCGCGAAGCCGGAGAGCTGGTCGACCATCGTGTTGACGGTGTTCTTCAGCTCGAACATCTCGCCCACGGCGTCGACCGTCACCTTGCGGCTCAGGTCGCCCTTGGCCACCGCGGTGGTCACCACCGCGATGTCGCGCACCTGCGCCGCCACGCGGGAGGACATCGTGTTGACGGCCTCGGTGAGGTCGCGCCAGCTTCCCGACATGCCGCGCAGGTTGGCGCTGCCGCCCAGCCTGCCCTCGGTGCCCGCCTCGCGGGCGACCCTCGTGACCTCGGAGTTGAACAACGCGAGCTGGTCGACCATGCCGTTGATGGCCTTGCCCAGCCGCCGCACCTCGCCGCGCGCCGAGCGATCGAGGTCGATGCGGCGCGACAGGTCGCCCTTGGCGACCGCATCGATGACGTCGGCGGCCCCGCTGACCGGGCTCACCAGGGCGTCGATCAGGATGTTGACCGACTCGACGCTCTCCGCCCACGCGCCGACCCCCGGCCCGGGCGTCAGCCGCTCCCCGAAGCGGCCTTCCTTGACGACTTCCTTGCGTACGCGGACCAGCTCGTTCGCCAGGTGCTCGCGACGGTCGGCCACCTCGTTCAACAGCAGCTGCACCTCGCTGAGGATGCCGGGCGGCGCGTGGGGCACCCGACGCCGGAAGTCGCCGTCACGCCAGGAGAAAAGAGTCTCCAGGATGGGCACGAGATCCGACTCGGTGTACGTCCTCTCCTCGGGGCTTGGCGCGGCCTTGGCCGTGGTCATGGGGCCTCCTTCACTCGCGGCTGCCTCCGGCGAGTGATTCAAGTCTGTCACGATGAGTAGCTCGTAGTCCTGTCCTTGGATTTACCCCAAGTCAGCGGGAAGTGTGGTAGGCACGGTGGGATGACTGCTTCTCCCCATGCGGTGCTCGCTGCGACGTTCGCGCCGGGCGATACCGCTGTGACGGCTGCGATGAGGTTCACGCGCGAGGTAATGACCGCGTGGGCCACCGGTGGCCTGCTCCATGCCGCCGAGCAGGCCGCCGGAGATCTTGCCGAGCAGGTCGCTGACGAGCCGTTTGAGGTGATTTGGAAGCATTTTGGGGACGCAGTCCAGGTGGAGTTGCGGCAACGGTACCTCTCCCAGAGCGATCCAAAAGCTCCTTCCGTGAACGTCGAGGAGTGGGGAGTCACCTTTGCGGGCGATTCCCGTGTCCATTGGGCTAGGCTCACGCTACCTGGCTCCCCCGATCGGGTGGCAGCCGAATGGCTGGAGGAGAGCAGCAGAGGGCCACATTGGCTGGGGTTCCTGGCCGACGCGAGCGACCTGCTCGCGGGCACCCTCGACCCCGACATGGTGCCGGCGATCATCGCCCAGGTCGTGGTGCCCCGGCTGTCGAGCTGGTGCGCCGTCTACACCTCCGACCACTCCGGCCCGCCGCGCCTGGTCTACCTCTGGCACGCCGACGAGGCCAGGATCGACGGCCTGCGCGAGCAGCTCACCGAGATGGACGTCGGCGCCGCCGACACCCGTGTCACCTCCGCCCTCCACCTGGCCGAGTCGCAGGTGCTGGCCGTGCCGCTGATGGCCAGGGGCCGCAGCCTGGGCATGATGTGCCTGGGCCGGGCCGACCGCTTTCCCGACGAGGTCATCCAGTTCGCCGAGGACATCGGCAGACGCGCCGCGCTGGCCATGGACAACGCCCGCCTCTACGCCCAGCAGGCCGCCGCCAACCGCGCGCTCCAGCGCAGCCTGCTCCCGCCCCACGAGCCCGAGGTCCCCGGCCTCGACTACGGCGTCATCTACGAGCCCGCGGGCGAGGCCAACGAGGTCGGCGGCGACTTCTACGACCTGTTCAAGGCGGGCGACGACTCGTGGCGGTTCGCGATCGGCGACGTCTGCGGCACCGGCCCCGAGGCCGCCGCCGTGACCGGCCTGGCCCGCCACACGCTGCGCCTGCTGGCCAGGGAGGGCTACGGCGTGGCGGCCGTGCTCGGCCGGCTCAACCAGGCGATCTTGGAGGAGGGCGAGCGGGCGAGGTTCCTCACGCTGCTGCACGGCGACATCACGCACGTCACCGGCGGCCTGGAGGTGCGCCTGGTGTCGGCCGGGCACCCCGAGGCGCTGCGGCTCAAGCCCAACGGCAAGGTCGAGGCCGTGACCACGCCGCAGTCGCTGCTCGGCGTCTTCCAGGAGGTCTTCTTCGAGGCCGACACCATCCGCCTCGACCACGGCGACGTGCTGCTGGCCGTGACCGACGGGGTGACCGAGCGCCGCTCCGGCGGGCGACTGCTGGACGACGACGGCGGCCTGGCCAAGCTGCTGGCCGAGTGCGCCGGGCTGTCGGCCAGGGCCGTGGCCGAGCGCATCCGCCGTGGCGCGGCCGACTTCGCCTCCGAGCCGAGCGCCGACGACCTGGCGATCCTCGTGTTGCGGGCCCGCTAGGCGGGGCGCGCGGGCGCGCTCGGACACGGCGGACGTCACGATCGCCGGTGGTGCCGTCGAGGGCTCACGGGGGTGCTCGTCAAGGCGCGTCTTTCCGGCCGGGTACAGGTGGCCGGAATGGTGACAGCCGAACGGGCTGACGGTCAAGAGCGTTCGTCAGGAAATTTCTTACAGGTTGTCAACCCTCAGGGTGAACCCACGTGCTTGCGTGCGAAGTCGAGCTGGAGCGCCGTCTGCGTGATGCGTTCGGAGACCACGAGCGGGCCGCTGACGGCGTCGTAGGTGTAGACCTCGTGCTCGCGGCCGTGCTCGGCCAGCATGGCCACGTATTTCTCGATCTGGCGCAGCGGTGAGCGCGTGTCGTTCTCGCCGGCGAGGATCAGCACCGGGCTCTTGATCTGGTCGACGTACGTGATCGGGGAGCTGGCCGCGTACCGGTCGGGCTGTTCGTCGGGGGAGCCGCCGAGCAGCGCGCGATGGTAGGCGCGCAGGCTCTCCGCCTCGTCCTCGTACGAGGTGCGGTGGCAGGCGATCGGCACCGCGGCGATGCCGCACGCCCACAGGCCGGGCTGGGTGCCGAGGCCCAGCAGCGTGAGGTAGCCGCCCCACGCCGCGCCCGCCAGCACGGTCCTGACCGGGTCGACCATGCCCTGGTCGATCACCCACTGACGGACGGCCGCCACGTCGGCCAGCTCGATGTGCCCCACCTCGTCGTGCAGGGCGTTGCGCCAGGCCGAGCCGTAGCCGGTCGAGCCCCGGTAGTTGACCCGGACCACCGCGAACCCGGCGTCCACCCAGGCCGCGACCTCCGGCGAGAACGCGTCGCGGTCGTGCGCCGCCGGGCCGCCGTGCAGCAGGAACACCGCCGGGTGCGGGGCCGTGCCCACCTCGGGCTTGGAGACCAGCGCGTGGATGCGGCCGCCCGCGCCCTCGACGTCGATGTCCTGCACGGGGACGCTCGGCGGGGCGGGCGGGCCGCCCGAGTTGACCACGACCTGGCCGTTGCTCGACCGGATGATCGGCGGGTGGGAGGCGCTCGACCAGGCGTACTCGACGTGGCCGCCGGGCCGGGGCGCGGCCTCCTCGATCACCCCGTGGGGCGTGTCGATGAGGGTCAGGCCGCCGCCGGCGAGGTCGTAGCGGTGCAGGAAGCTGCGGGCGCGGTCGTCGCGCAGGATGAGCAGGGCGCGGCCGTCGTCGTACCACTCGGCGGCTAAGTCCCCCGAGTCGCGCAGCCAGATCTCGCGCTGCTCGCCGGTGGCCGGGTCCCAGACGATGGGCTCGTGTCGCCGGCGGCGCTCGTGCAGGGCCAGCAGGCGGCGGTCGCCCACGACGGGGGCGAAGCTGAGGCCGGTCACGCCCTTGCCGGGGCCGTCATGGAGCTCGCCCACCGTGTCGCCGTTCTGGCGGACGACGCGCAGCGCGGGGTGCCGGAAGTCGCCGTACTCGCCGTGGTTGATCGCGACGAGGGAGCCGTCGAGTGACATGTCGGCCACCCAGGCGGCCTCCGTGTGCTCGTACAGGGTCTCGGCGGGTTCGCCGGGGCGGACGAGGTGGATGCGGAACATACCCTCGCTGGCGAGGCTGAGCGCCGCGACGCCGGTCGTGGACAGCGAGATGCCGCCCGGCTGGCCCGGCGGCAGGTCGGGCGCGACCGGCTCGGCGGGGCCGCCCGTGAAGCGCTGGCGCCACCAGCCGCCGAACTCGTCGCCGTCGGTGTCGGCGAACCAGTAGATCCACTGGCCGCCGGGGTCGATCGCGGCGAACGCGGTGCCCTTGGGTCGGTCGGTGACCTGGCGGGTGGCTCCCGTCACCCGGTCCGAGGCGTAGACCTCCCACTTGCCGGTCGCGTTGGAGCGGTAGATGGTGCGGTTCGGGGCCTGGCGTGCCCAGGACGGCAGCGTCGTGCGCGACGCCCGGAACCTGGCCTGCCAGCGTTCCTCCGCCTTCATCCCGCGCGCCCCCTCCCATTGATGTCCCGCGCCTCCGGGCCCGGGATGTCGTCCAGTATTGCGCCTGCGCCGGGGAAATGCTCCGAGAATGTGGGGGAATTTCGGACTAAATGCCCCATCAGTAACACCAGCCGCACTTGTCCGTCAAGGAACAGGGCTTGATCGAGACGTCGGCTCGTAGATGGATAGGTGAAACGCCGCGTGCGTTACTACTTTTTGCTGTCTTTTCGCGACATTTCGGGAGACAAATGCGGCAATTCGCTCATCCAGCGTAGTTGCCTCGTTATGCCATGCATTCGGGCCCATCCCGACAACCTCCGCGATGTCGTCATGTCCCAGCTCCATCTCGAACGCGATCGAGCGCCGCTCGGACTCCGCGAACCCCTCCAGGCTGCGGGCCACCCGGCGCTCCTTCTCCTCGTCCACGGAGAGCAGCCCCAGCTCCTCGACCAGCGGACTCAGGTGCTCGGGAGCGGGGGTGACGACCACCGCCACGCCTCCCGGCCGCAGGATCCGCCGGAATTCGGGGCCGTTCCTGGGTGCGAACACGTCGATCACCACGTCGGCCACCCCGCTCCTGATCGGCAGCGGTCGCCACACGTCGGCCACGAACGCCCCTGCCCTGGGATGCACCCGCGCCGCCCGGCGCACAGCGTGCTTCGACACATCGAACGCCATCCCGATGCCATCGTTCACCGCGTTGAGCGCGGCCACCAGATAATGCCCGGTGCCCGCGCCGGCGTCGACGATCAGCGCGGCCCTGCCCTCCGCGTCACGACCCTCGACGATTCCCGGCTCCCGCCCGGGAATTCGTGATCCCGCGCCGCAACCGGTTTCCAGTCCCGCCCCACGGTACGCCCTCAACTCGCCGCCGTCATTGGTTTCGGTAGAGGACTCATGTTTTCCTGGAACGATCTGAGCTCCCACGGCGTCCACCACGGCGTCGGCCACCGCATCGGCCACCGCATCGGCCAGTGGCGCGTAGTGGCCCCGGTCGAGGAAGGCGGCCCGCGCGGCCACCATGGCGGGGCTGTCGGCGGTGCCGGGCGGCCGGGATCCGACGAGCAGGCTCACGTATCCCTGCTTGGCCACGTCGAAGGAGTGCCCGTTCGCGCACCGCAGCGCGGTTTCGTCCAGCCGCACGTCGGCTCGGCAGACGGGGCAGATGAGGAACTCGACGATGTCGGCCAGCATGCGGCCATTCTCGTGCACCGGCGTACGACCGGTTCGGGCGGCCCGATCGGGTGGACCGGTCACGCGGCCTTCGCCTCCATGAGGAACGCGGCGTTGGAGGGGGTGGAGCGAAGCCTGTCCACGAGCACCTGCAGACCCTGCTGCTTCTCCAGCGTCGTGAGCATGCGGCGCAGCCGCCAGACCACCTGCCGCTCCTCGGCGTGCAGCAGGATCTCCTCGCGCCTGGTGCCCGACGCGTCGAGGTCGACGGCGGGGAACAGCCGGCGCTCGGCCAGTTCGCGGGTCAGGTGCACCTCCATGTTCCCCGTGCCCTTGAACTCCTCGTACAGGCTGTTGTCCATCCGCGAGCCCGTGTCCACGAGCGCGGTGGCGATGATGGTGAGCGAGCCGCCGCCCTCCACGTTGCGGGCGGCGCCGAAGAACCGCTTGGGCGGGTAGAGCGCGCCGGCGTCGATGCCGCCCGTGAGCACGCGCCCGCCGCCCGGCGCCGTGTTGTTGTACGCCCGCCCCAGCCGCGTCAGCGAGTCGAGCAGCAGCACCACGTCGCGGCCCGACTCCACGAGCCGCTTGGCGCGCTCGACGGCCATCTCCGCGACGGCGGTGTGGTCACGGTCGGGGTGGTCGAAGGTCGAGGAGAAGACCTCGCCCGCGATGGTGGCGCGCATCTCGGTGACCTCCTCGGGCCGCTCGCCCACCAGCACCACCATGAGGTGCACCTCGGGGTGGTTGCGGGCGATCCCGGCGGCCAGCGCCTGGAGGACCATGGTCTTGCCGGCCTTGGGCGGCGCCACGATGAGGCCGCGCTGCCCCTTGCCGATGGGCGCGAACAGGTCGATGACGCGGGTGCTGAGCGACTCGGTCTCGATGTTGAGCCGCTCTGCCGGATGTACGGGCGTGAGGTCGCCGAAGTGCGGCCGCCCGCGCCATTCGGCCGAGCCGTTGACCGACTCGACGCCGACCAGCTTGTTCCCGGCGAACGACGCGACCACGTGGTCACCGGTACGCAGGCCGTGGCGGCGTACCTGGTCGGGCAGCAGGCGTACGTCGCCGGGGGCGGGCAGGTGTTCCGCCCGGATGAACGCGGACTTGTCGCGTACGTCCACGAGGCCGCTGACCTGGCGGACGGCGGCACGCTGTTCCTGAGGAACGGCGGCTAGCTGAGGAACGGTGGTTTGCTGAGGAACGGCGGCACGCTGTTCCTGAATGGTGTGCACAGACATGGTGAGCCCCTTGAGGGAAATGCGCCGGACCGGCGAAGGCCGGGCGGCGGGTGACGAAAGAGGGCCGGGCCGCTCACTCGCGAGTCCTCGCGAAGAAGTGAGAGGTGTGGCCTCGGAAGAGGTGGATCGGCGGAGCAGACGCTCAACGCTTAGTGGGAAGATACCACACGATCTAACCCATGAAACGCCTAGCCCTCTTGGACTATTCCCGGGTTGTTCTCGTGTCTTCGCCCGCGCGGGAGGGCGCAGGGGTGACAATGTTCTTCTCGGCACCGTACTGCGAGGAAAATTACCGCGCCCGGTCTGCCGAGCGACACACAACCCCCATCGGCGCAGCGTCATCGTGTCAAGTGGCATGCAGGGTCCCTGCAACTCGGTGAGGGTTCCATAGGGACGAACTAGAGAAAGACTCCTTGGGGGAGCACCGAATGAAGACCGTCAACCGCTGCCCGCGGTGCCACCACGAGCTGGACGAGGGCCCGATCATGTACCGGTGCGCGCACTGCTGCCGCGCCGTCTACGCCGCCGACCTCGAGAACGAGTACGTTCCGCGGCAGCCGGTCGCCGCCTGACCACCTCGCCTCCCGCCGGTCGGCCGAGGTCTCCTGGGACGAAGGGTTGAGGCGGCCCCGAGCCGCCTCCCCATCCCTCGCCGCCTGCCTCCCCGCCGCCCGTCTCGCCGCCCGTCGGCCGAGGTGCCTGGTGCCCGGAGGGCCTAGGCTGGCGGGGTGCCGCATCAACCGATCAGGGTGTCCGGCGTCGAGGTGACGCCGCTGTGCGACGCCGTCGGGCCCATGGGCCCGACGATCCGCCGCCCGCCGGCCGAGACGTTCGTCGGTTCCGAGCTCCGCGACGAGCCCTGGATCCTGCACTTCCACTGCTACCTGATCCGCGACGCCGCCGACCGGCTGACCCTGGTCGACACCGGCATCGGCGGCGTGGACTCGCCGGCGTCGAGCTGGGCGCCCGTTCCTGGGACGCTGACGGGCGAGCTGGCCGCCGTGGGCGTCGCTCCCGCCGAGATCGGCACCGTCGTCCTCACCCACCTGCACAGCGACCACGCCTCGGGCGCGGTGGCCGACGGCAGGCCGGTGTTCGGCAACGCCCGCCACGTGCTCCAGCGGGCCGAGCTGGACGCGGCCGGCGGCCCGATGCTCGACCAGGTCGTCGCCGTGATCAAGGATCACCTCCACGTCGTCGAGGGTGACGCGGAGGTCGCCCCTGGCGTCCACGTACGCTCCGCGCCCGGGCACACCCCTGGCCACCAGATCGCCAGGGTCGGCGAGCTGGCCATGACCGGCGACCTGGTCCTGCACCCGGTGCAGCTCGACGATCCGGCCATCCGCTACGTCTACGACGACGACCAGGAGGCCGCCGCGCGCACCAGGACCGAGGTGCTGGCCGCGCTCAGGGCCGAACGCGCGATTCTGGCAACGGCCCACTTCAGCGAGCCGTTCCTGCGTCTGTGATCCCGGTTGGGGCAACATGGCCTTCCATGAGGATTCGTGTTGCGACTGGTGTCGCGCTCGGCGTCGTCCTGGCCGTGCCGCCGGCGGTGTCCGCCGCGTCGACCAGGGCGACCCCGAAGGCGGCGCCCGCGCTGTCCGGCGCCGCCGTCTATGCGAGCGGCTCCGGCGACCGGCTCAGCAGGTACGCGGACGGCGAGTGGAGCACGCTCGTCAAGTCGGAGGCCATGGCGCAGTACACCGTCTCGCCCGACGGCAAGAAGGTGGCCTGGGTGTCGTCGGGCGGCCGGCTGCAGATCAGGCAGGGCGGCCGGACCATGACGCTCGTGAGCGGCCTACAGGCCGGCACACCCTGTCTCACCCCGGCCTGGTCCGCCGACTCGGCGAAGGTGGCCTACCCGCAGAGCGGCGGCACGATCATGTCCGTCAAGGCCGACGGCACGGGCGCGCCGCACCGGCTGGGCACGTCGCCGGGCGTGTGCCACCTGGCCTGGTCGGCGGACGGCCGCTACCTGGCGGGCTACACCGGCGAGGCCAACGCCCTCTACCGGCTCGACACCAGGACCGCTGAGTCGGCCCCCGTCAAGGGCGTCAAGTGGATCACCCACGTGCAGAGCCTGTCGCCGAACGGGCGCCATGCCATCGTCGAGTTCCCGCAGCAACCCGGCACGCTGGGCGACGGCACCTGGCCCACCGCGTTCAAGCCGGTCGTCCTGGACATGGTGACGGGCAAGAGGCGTACGCCCGCGGTCAAGGGGCGGCTGCTGGGCGCGTTCTACCTGGCCGACGGGCGCATGGTCGTACGCGTCGCAGGAGAGGAGCACAACACCCTGGTCGTGCTCGGCACCGACGGGAAGGAACTCCAGCGCGTCGCCGAGCCGGCCAGGGCGAAGAAGCAGGCGCTGCTGCAGGTTCTGCCATAGTGCCGGGGTGAACGATGATTTCTGGGCCACGGTCAACCGGGTGATCGCGGGGGCGGCGGCGTACATCACGGACGAGCGCGGCCGGGTGCTGCTGGTGGATCCCAACTACCGGGAGCACTGGTCGTTCCCCGGCGGCGTGATCGACGCGGGCGAGCATCCCGCGCAGGCGTGTGCCAGGGAGGTCGCCGAGGAGGTCGGGCTCACGGTCGAGGTCGGCAGGCTGCTGACCGTCGCCTGGGTCGACCCGCAGCCGGCCGTGCCCCATCCGCTGGTCAACTTCGTCTTCGACTGCGGCGTGATCTCGTCGGGCACCCCCATCACGTTGCAGACGGAGGAGCTCGACGACTACGGCTTCTTCACGCTGGAGGAGGCCGGCGGGCTGCTGGCCCCGCATGTGTACGACCGGCTGCTGTCGGCGTCGGCCGCCCGCGACTCGGGCGCGTTGTCGTATCTACCGCCCCGCCGCGACGGGCTGCTCGGCGAGCAGGGCTGAGGGCAGGGCCACCGTCGCGGTCAGGCCGCCGTACGGCGAGGGCACGAGCGCGACCTTGATGCCGTGCCTGGCCGCGAGCCTGGAGACGACGAACAGGCCGAGCCGGTCGCTCTGCGCCAGGTCGAACTCGGGCGTGTCGGTCAGCCGGTCGTTCAGCTCGTCGAGCTCGACGCGGGGCAGGCCGAGCCCGCGGTCCTCCACCTCGACGACCAGCCCATGCGGGGTACGGCCGGTGCGTACGTCCACCTTGGTCATGGGCGGGGAGAAGAGGGTGGCGTTCTCGACCAGCTCGGCCATCAGGTGGGCCACGTCGGTCACCGCCGAGCCCACGAGCGCGACCGGGGGCGGCGTGAGCACTTCCACCCGGTCGTACTCCTCCACCTCGGCCACGGCGGCGCGCAGCACGTCGAGGATCGGCACCGGGTTGCGCCAGGCGCGGCCCGGGGCCTGGTCCGACAGGATGATGAGGCTTTCGGCGTGCCGGCGCATGCGCGTGGTGAGGTGGTCGAGCTTGAACAGGTCCGCCAGCTCCCCCGGCTCCTCTGTGGCCCGCTCCATGCTGTCGAGCTGCAGGAGCTGCCGGTGCAGCAGCGACTGGTTGCGCCTGGCCAGGTTCACGAAGACCTGGCTGACGCCGTGGCGGAGCCTGGCCTGGCTCACGGCGGCCTCGACGGCCGTGGACTGCACGTCGTTGAAGGCGCGGACGATGTCGTGGACCTCGGAGGTCTCGACCTTGACCTCCAGCGGCGCCACTTCGGCGGCCGTGGGCGGCGCGGTGTTCGAGCGCAGCCGCTTGACCAGCGCGGCCAGCCGCACCTCGGCCAGCTCCGTGGCGGCGTCGCGCAGCCCGGCCAGCTCGCGGACGAGGCGCCTGCGGAAGCGCAGCGACAGCAGGATCGAGGCGACGACGACGACCAGGCCGACGCCGCCCGCCACGCCGAGCTTGACGAGCATGCCGATGGCCGTCGGCATCACCCGCTCGGTGATGCCCCGCACGGCCAGGGCCTGGTTGCGCTCGACCGCGGCCCACAGGTTCTGGCCGTCGATGGGCCAGGTGGCCGCGCCCACGGGCAGCCCGTTGGCCGCCGCCTGCCCCCTGACGAGCTCCTCGGCCTCCAGGAACTCCATGTAGACCGGCGAGGCGGCCATCTGCGCGTACGGCCCGCGCAGGCTGTCGTCCAGGTGCGACATCGCCTGCGAGAACAGCAGCCGCCTGGTGGCCACCATGCCCGTGAACGACTCCCGCTCGGCGTCCTCGACCCTGCCCTTGGCCAGCACGATGGCGATCAGCGCCCGCTCCCTGGACAGCACGTCCTTGGCCTCGCCCAGCATGGTCACCGCCCTGGCCTGCTGGTAGAGGGCCATGTCGGGCACCAGGACCATGGTGTCGTACATGCGGAAGGAGGCGTCCACGATCTGGCTGTAGCGCTCGATGACGTCGAGCGGCTCGGCGCGGGCGTCGTCAACGTCGCGGCGCAGCTCCGCCAGCTCGTCGAGCTTGACGTGGAGCCCGTTGAGCTGGGCGATCAGCTCCGGCGACAGGTCGCGCAGGTTGCCGGACAGCGTGCGCAGCTTCGTCACGGCCCGGTCGGTCCGCTCGCGTTGCCCGGCCAGCTTGTTCGCGCCCCGGGTGGTCACCAGGAGCTCCACCGAGGCCAGCCGCTCGTTCTGGAGCTGGATGTTGACCTGTTCGGACGGATCGGCCAAGTTGGTGGCCAGGTCGTTCATCGACAGCAGGCGCATGCCTTGGCCGCCGGTCAGGCTCGCCGCGAACGCCCACAGGCCCACCAGGGACAGCAGTGGAACGAGCAGGAGCACGAGAAGCTTCAGTCCGATGGGGCGGCCACGCGTGGGGGGCATGCGACCTCCGGGTGCATGATGAGAGCGCCTCGCAGATTACACCCCCCATTGGAAGGATTTCTGTGCGTCTTCCGCGTTCTTTCTCCGGCTGGACCATGGCGGTGTTCGGCGTCCTCGCCTTCGTGCTCGGCGTGCTCGGGCTGATCTCCCCCGACACGCTGCTGGTCATGCTCGGTTTCGAGGTCGTCGACGTACGGCCGGTCGGCGACTACACGCTGGTCTACATGGCCGCCTCCTCGATGGCGGCCGTGAACATGGGCGTCTACTACGTGTTCGCGGCCTCGGCCGACTACACGCCGTTCTTCCGCTGGACGGTGCCGTTCCGGCTCGTCACGTTCACGGTCTTCACCATGCTGGTCGTGACCGGCGCCGCGCCCGCCGAGTTCTTCGGCGTCGGGCTCTGGGAGGGCCTGGGGGCGTTGATCACCGGGTTCGCGCTCTGGCGCGAGGGCAAGCTGCTGCCCGCGCGCCAGAGCGCCGAAGCGGCCTAGCGCTCGTCCGGGCCGCGGGCGACGAGCCGGTCGCCGGTCGCGGGCTCGCGTTCGAGCCGCCGTTCCAGGTCGCGCTTCTCGTCCTCCAGCCGGGCCACCCGGCTGGAGGACTCGGCGCGGGCGTGGCGCAGCCGGCGGTGTCGCCTGGCGGACCTGCGCGAACCCGAGCCCATCAGCCAGAGGCCCACCAGCGCGAGGGCCGCGGCGGCCGCTCCCGCGAGGAACATCTCCACGTGATCGAGCTCGAAGGCGTGTCCGAACAGGAGGTACCTGGCGCTCTCCTCGGTGAGCACCAGGGCGAAGGCGCCGCCGGCGAGCAGGATCAGGAGCAGTCCCAGTAAGATCATCCAACTCACCCCTTGTCGAGAGCGTTTCCACTGCCCGGAGATCGGCGGGATATGCGCGATGATGGCGTTCATGAGACCCGAGCCAGGGCAGGTCCTGCACTTCTCCGAAGATCCGGCGATCGAGAGGTTCGTGCCGCACGTGGCGGTGACCAGCACGCTCACCGAGCCGTACGTGTGGGCGGTCGACCACGACCGCTGCCCCGACTACTGGTTCCCGCGGGCCTGCCCGAGGGCCATGGCCTGGCCCGGCCCGCGCACCACCGACGACGACGTCGTCCGCATCGTCGGCGCGGGCTGCGGGCAGCGGGTGCACGCGATCGAGTACTGCTGGCTGAGGGCGCTGATGGAGGTGCGCCTCTACGCCTACCGCCTGCCGGCCGACGGGTTCGCGCCCATCGGCGACCCGCCGCACGCCGTGGTCTCGCGCGACCCGGTGGCGCCGCTCGGCCCGCCCGAGCCGGTGGGAGACCTGTTCGAGCTGCACGAGCAGGCCGGGATCCAGCTCAGGGTGCTGGACAACCTGTGGCCGTTCTGGAATGAGGTGACGGCCAGCAGCCTCGAGTTCAGCGGGATCCGGCTGCGGAACGCTCGTCGATGAGGGCCCGCAGGGTCTCGGGCGGCATCGAGCCGGGCGGCAGCTTCTCGCGCGCGTACCGGTTGGCCTCGCGCCGCAGCGTCTCGTTGACCGGCGTGGGCACGCCGTGCTCGCGGCCGAGCAGGACGATCTCGCCGTTGAGGTAGTCGGCCTCGATCGAGCCGCTGGCCCTGGCCAGGCTCTGCCACGACGATCCGCCGCCGCGGCCGATGCCGTCGATGGGCCGGGCGACCACCTTGTCGCCGCGCACCTCGGCCTCGTCGTCGGGGGTGGCGTAGGCGATGCCGGCCCGCTCCAGCACGGCTCTGGCCTCGCTCCTGGCCGACTCGACCAGCTCGACCTGGCCGGGGGCGTGGCCGATCAGCGCCTCGACGGCGTTGTTCAGGTTTCCGAGCAGCTTGCCGTACTTCCAGCGCATCACGTCGGGCGAGGTACGCGCCAGCAGGCCGTGCTTGCCGAGGTCGGTGACGATCTGCTCGCTGAGGTCGTCCACACCCTGTGGATAGCGTCCGACGTGCAGCATCCCCGAGTACGGGCGCGCGTGCGCGGCCACGACGCCCGGCGCGGGAATCTGGGCGGGCAGCCAGACGCACACGCCGTAGACGCGCTCGAACCGCCGCAGGACCATGCGCTCGTTGGCCACGCCGTTCTGGGCGCAGACCACGGGCAGGTCGGGCGACCAGGGGGCCAGCGCGGCGATCGTGTCCTGTGACTTGGTCGCCAGGACCAGCACGTCGTCGTCGCGCGTGGGCACGGGGCCGTCGGCAGTGGGGACGTCGAGGGTCTCGGAGGACTCGGGGGTGATCAGACGCAGGCCGTCGCGCCTGAGCGCCTCGTAGTGCGCTCCCCGGGCGACGAGCAGGACGTCGTGCCCGCCCTGATGCAGGCGGGCGCCGATGGTGCCGCCGACTGCTCCTGCTCCGATCACGATGTAGCGCATCGTCCGAGGATGTCACTCCTCACTTGGCGAGTGCCACTCCGACGACCTCGGGGGCCGGGGCGGGCACGGCCGCACCGTGGAGCCGTTCGCGCCAGATCGTCCTGAACACCCGCCAGCCGTCGCGCAGCGCGTGCAGGTTGCTCTCGCCGTGGATGCGGCAGCGCTCGTGGCTGGGGACCTCGCGGATGACGAGGCCGGCCTGGGCGGCGCGGACGTTCATCAGCGTCTCGATCTCGAAGCCGTCGCAGTCGAGGTCGAGGACCTCCAGGTGGCGGGCCCAGAAGGCGTTGTAGCCGTAGCAGAGGTCGGTGTAGCGGGTGCCGTAGAGGAGGTTGGTCAGCCCGGTGAGGAACCTGTTGCCGAGCGAGCGGATCGGACTGAGGTCGTCCGAGCCGCCGCCAGGGGCGTACCTGGAGCCCTTGGCGAAGTCGGCGCCGTTGACGAGCGCGGAGACGAAGGAGCGGATCTCCCGGCCGTCGGTGGAGCCGTCGGCGTCGATCATGACGATGATGTCGCCCCGAGCGGCCCTGAAGCCCTCGATGAGCGCGTTGCCCTTGCCGCGGCGGGTCTGCACGACGACCCGGAGGTCCGGGCGGAGCCTTCGCGCGACGGCGACGGTGTCGTCGGTCGAGTTGCCGTCGACGAGGACCACCTCGTCGATCCAGTCAGGCAGCGTGGCGAAGACGTGAGGAAGGTTCTCGGCCTCGTTCATCGCGGGAACGATGACACTGACGCCGACGGCGAAAGGCTGCTTGTTCATGGCATCAAGGTGCGCCTCCATGCATGCAGGTCACTTGACAGTTCCTTGCAGCGGAACGGGTTATTGGTGAGGCGCCTGAATTTCCGCCTCCCCGGCCCGGGAAATGATCTCGTCCACGGTTTCTTCCGGCGTTTGCGCGGAGGTGTCCAGCCATAGTCCGAGTCGTGGGGTCTCCTCCCGCAGAGCCCTGTCTAGCTGGGCGATCGTCCATTCTGCGCCGTAGCCGGTCTTGGCTCGCGCGTGTTCCCGCCGTTCGATCGCGGCGGGATTCGGGGCGAGCACGATCACGTACAAAGGGCGGCTGCGGATAAGTCTGGTAAAGCCCTCCAGCTCACTGCCGATAATGATGTCTTGGACAATTGCCGTGAATCCGGCCTCGTAATACAAATCCGCCGTATTCGCGGCGATCTGATGGCGCAGCCTGAGCTGGCGGACGGCCTCGGCGTTCACCTCCGGCGTCATCTCGGCGCGCCCGCTGACCACCATGCGCCGGAACGTGTCGCCCCGGACGTGGGCGGCCCGCGGCAGGCGCTCGGCCAGGGTCTGCGCCACCGTCGACTTGCCGGCGGCCGAGACGCCGGTGATCACGACGACGCCCTTCACCCGCCCGCCCGTCCGCGCGCTGTCCTCATTCACGTGCCCACCAGCTTGCGTACCCGGTCGGCGCCCACGGCCATCAGCAGCGTGGGCAGGCGGGGGCCGGTGTCGCGGCCGACGAGCAGTTTGTAGAGCAGGGCGAAGAAGGCCCGCTGCGCCGCCTTCAGCTCGGGCGTGGTGGCCTTGGCGTCGGCGGGCAGCCCGGCCTGGAGCTTGGGCACGCCGTAGACCAGCGCCGTCAGGCCGTCGAGCGTCCAGTCGTCGAGGCCGTCGGCCAGCAGCCGCAGCGCCTCGCGCTCGCCGCTGCCGAGCGAGCCGACCAGCTCGTGGTCGGGCGTCTCGCGGACGCGGGTGCGCTGGTCGGCGGGCACGTGGTCGTCGACCCAGCGCTGCGCCCGGTCGAGCCGCGGGCGGGCCTCGTCGAGCGCGGACACGCCGTCGAGGTCGCGCAGGATGCGCAGGGTCTGCTCGGCGTGCCCGGTCGTGATGTCGGCGACGGAGGCCAGCGTGCGGTAGGCGACCGGGTGGGGCGTGGCCGGCAGCGGGCCCGCCGCCGTGCCCACGGCCCTGCGGTACGCGGCCAGCTCGGCGGGCTGGGCCTGCCCCGCGGCGACCTTGCGGCCCAGGGAGTCCCACTCGTCGTAGAGCCGCTGGATCTCGTGGTCGAAGGCGATCTTGAAGGACTGGGCGGGCTTGCGGCGGGCGTACAGCCAGCGCAGCACCGGCGCCTCCATGATCCGCAGCGCGTCGCCAGGGGTCGGCACGTCGCCCTTGGAGCTGCTCATCTTGGCCATGCCGGTGATGCCGACGAACGCGTACATGGGGCCGATCGGCTGTTGCCCGCCGAAGACCTCGCCCACGATCTGGCCGCCGACGACCCACGCGGAGCCGGGAGAGTGGTGGTCGACCCCGGACGGCTCGAAGACCACGCCCTCGTGGGCCCAGCGCATCGGCCAGTCGACCTTCCACACCAGTTTGCCGCGGTCGTGCTCGGCCAGCCGGACGGTCTCGCCGAAGCCGCACTCGCAGGTGTAGGCCAGCTCGGTGGTCTCGTCGTCGTAGGCGGTGACCGTGGTCAGGTCGCGCTCGCACAGGTCGCAGTACGGCTTGTACGGGAAATAGTCGTCGGCCTGCCGCTCCCCGCCCTGCTTGGTGCGGTAGCGCGACAGCACGGCGTCGATCCGGGCCCGCTCGCGCACGGCCACCAGGATCTGCTCCCGGTAGGCCCCCGAGGTGTACTGCTCGGTCTGGCTGATGCCGTGCACCTCCACGCCCAGCTCGGCCAGGGCGGCGGTCATGGGCGCCTTGAAGTGCTCGGCCCAGTTGGCGTACGCGCTGCCGGGAGGGGCGGGCACCGAGGTCAGCGGTTTGCCGATGTGCTCGGCCCACGACGGGTCGATGCCCGCGGGCACCCTGCGGAAGCGGTCGTAGTCGTCCCACGACAGCAGGTGGACGCACTCCAGGCCGCGCCGCCTGATCTCGTCGGCGACCAGGTGAGGAGTCATCACCTCACGCAGGTTGCCCAGGTGGATCGGGCCCGACGGGCTCAACCCTGAGGCGCAGACGATCGGTTTGCCCGGCGCGCGTCGCTCCGCCTCGGAGATCACCTCGTCCGCGAACCTGGAGACCCAGTCGGTCTCGGCACTGTCAGCCATCGCGCCATTCTCGCGGGTAAGGGAGGTTCAAGCCAACGTGGCCGCCGATCACCCCGGTCCGGGTGCCCGATCGGCCGGGCGGCGGGGTCGCCGCCCAGCCGTCAGGCCAGGGCTCAGGACAGCGTGGCGGCGTACGGGTCCCAGTCGTCCGGCAGCGGTTCCGGCGCCGCCGCGGTGGAGACGACCCGGCGGAACTCCGACCGCTCGCCCGACTCCGTGATGGCCGACATGAGCTCCAGCACGTGGTAGGCCAGCTCACCCGACGCGCGGTGCGGGGCGCCCGCGCGGATCGACCTGGCCAGGTCGAGGACTCCGATGCCCCGGCCGGCCATGGTCCCCGACACCGGCAGCTCCCGCCAGTCCGCGTCGCGCGCGCCCCGGACCAGCAGCGGGCCCTCGAAGGTGTTGGGGTCGGGCAGCGACAGGGCGCCCTCGGTGCCGATGATCTCGATCATGCGGCGGCCGACGGCCGAGTCGAAGCTGAACGTGGCCGTCGCCGTGGCCGTGCCGGGGAAGTCCAGCAGGGCGTTGACGTGGGTGGGCACCTCGACGGGGAAGAGCGTGCCCTCCTTGGGACCCGAGCCGATCACCCGCTGGTCGCGCGCCCTGCGCAGGCCCGCCGCCACCCGGGAGACGGGGCCGAGCAGGGAGACCAGCGCGGTCAGGTAGTACGGGCCCAGGTCGAACAGCGGCCCGGCGCCCGGCTGGTAGAGAAACTCGGGGCTGGGGTGCCACGACTCGGGGCCCAGGCTCTGCACGGCCGCCGTGACGGCGACCGGGGCGCCGATGAGGCCGGAGCGCAGGGCGTGCACGGCCGACTGCAGCCCGCCGCCGAGGAACGTGTCGGGGGCGCCGCCCACCCTCAGCCCGCGCCCGGCGGCCTCGGCCATGACCTTCGCGGCCTCGTCCAGGTCGAGTGCGAGGGGCTTCTCGCCGTACACGTGCTTGCCGGCGCGCAGGCTCTCCAGCGCCACGGCCGCGTGCGCGGAGGGGACGGTGAGGTTGACGACGAGCTCGACCTCGGGCAGCGCGAGGATCTCGGCGAGGGTGCCGGACACCGGTACGCCGTGCTCCCCGGCCGCGGCGGCGGCCCGGCCGGTGTCGAGGTCCGCGACGGCGATCACCCGCACGTCGGGGAAGGCGGTGAGGTTGCGCAGGTACTGGCCGCTGATCACCCCGGCGCCGACCAGGGCGACGCCGACCGGGCCGTTGCTCAAGAGTCCTCCAGAGAGGTGAGGTACGTGTGGCTGTCGGCGAGGGCGGCGAACACGTCGGTCGCGCACTCGTCGAGCTCGACGACGCGCACGGCGCCGGGGGCGGCGGCGAGGATCTCGGGCACGGGCATGACGCCCCTGCCGACCGCGGTGTGCGGCTCGCCCTTGATCACGGGGCCGTCCTTGACGTGCAGCGCCTCGACCCGGCCCGACAGGCGGCCGAGCAGGGCGGGCACGTCCGCGCCGCCCACGGCCGCCCAGTACGTGTCGATCTCCAGGAACACCTCGGGAGCGAGCAGGTCCGCCAGCACCTCGATGGCGTGCCTGCCCTCCACCTCGGGCTCGATCTCCCACCAGTGGTTGTGGTAGCCGATCCGCAGGCCGTGCCCCGCGGCCTGCTCGGCCAGGCCGTTGAGCAGGTCGGCGGCCCGCTGGAGGCCGTCGCGGGTGGTGAACTCCTCGTGCGCGACGCCGGCCGGGATGATCACCTTGTCGGTGCCGATCGTGGCGATCGCGTCGAAGACCTCCGCGGGCTCCCTGTGGAGCAGCGCGGACGCGTGCGTGCCCGACACGCTCAGCCCTAAATCGTCGGCGACCTGGCGGAAGCCCTTGGGGTCGGTCGTGGGGTCGTAGGGCTCGACGGCGCGGTATCCGATCTCCGCGAGGCGGCGCAGCACCGTGTCGCGGTCGGCGCTCAGCGCGTCTCTGACGGTGTAGAGCTGGACACTGATGGGTTCGCTCATCCGCGTACTCCCAGGAGGTGCTCGAGCGCGAGCTGGTTGAGGTGGCTGAAATGGAAGCCGCGGGCGGCTGCCGCCTCGACGTCGAAGTCGTCCTTGGCCAGGTCCTGCCAGGTCTCTCCGGCGGCGAGGGTGGGCCGGGCCAGCTCGTCCACCCGGGAGGCGCTCAGGGCCTGGCGCACCTCGGGGTCGGCGCGGAAGGCCCGCGACTTCTCCTTCAGAATCAGGTACGTGCGCATGTTCGCCGCCGCCGAGACCCACACGTCCTCGGGGTCCTCGGTGCGCAGCGGCTTGTAGTCGAAGTGGCGGGGGCCGTCGTAGCCGCCGTTCTCCAGCAGGTCGACCAGGAAGAACGCGCTCTTCGTGTCACCGTGGCCGAAGATCAGGTCCTGGTCGTACCTGGGCCCGTGCTGGCCGTTGAGGTCGATGTGGAAGAGCTTGCCGTGCCACAGCGCCTGGGCGATGCCGTGCACGAAGTTGAGCCCGGCCATCTGCTCGTGGCCGACCTCGGGGTTGAGTCCCACCATCTCAGGGTGCTCCAGCTCGCCGATCAGCGCCAGGGCGTGGCCGATCGTGGGCAGGAGGATGTCGCCGCGGGGCTCGTTCGGCTTGGGCTCCAGGGCGAAGCGGATGTCGTAGCCCTGGTCGATCACGTACTGGCAGAGGAGGTCCAGGCCCTCCTTGTAGCGGTCGAGCGCGGCCCTGACGTCCTTGGCCGCGTCGGACTCGGCGCCCTCGCGGCCGCCCCAGCACACGTACGTCCTGGCGCCGAGCGAGGCGGCCAGGTCGAGGTTGCGCATGACCTTGCGCAGCGCGTGGCGGCGGACGTCGCGGTCGTTGCTGGTGAACGCGCCGTCCTTGAAGACCGGGTGGGTGAACAGGTTCGTGGTGGCCATCGGGACCTTCATGCCGGTCTCGTCGAGGGCCTTCCTGAAGGCGGCCACGGCCCTGTCGCGGTTGGGCTCGACGGCGAGGAGGTCGTCGTCGTGGAAGGTGACGCCGTACGCTCCCAGCTCTGCCAGGCGGTGGACGCTCTCCACGGGGTCGAGGGCGGGCCGGGAGGCGTCGCCGAAGGGGTCACGGGCCTGCCAGCCGACCGTCCACAGGCCGAACGTGAAGCGGTCGTCGGGGGTGGGAGTGAATGCGGTCATTTCGCCGGTTCCTTATTTTTAGTCCATAATCTGAACATAATCCTGAGGAGGTGGGCGCCATGTCGTCAAGAGGGGTTCGGCATGATTCCATGCGCGCCCGAAACCTGGCCGTGGTGCTGGCGACCATCCACCGATCGGGACCGCACACCCGGGCCGCGCTGGCCGAGCGGACCGGGCTCACCAAGACCACCGTATCCAGCCTGGTCGCCGACCTGCTGGAGGCGGGCGTGGTGACCGAGAGCGGCGCGGTACGGGGCGGCGAGCGCGGGCGGCCCGGCGTGGCGGTGAGCCTGAGCGGGCACCGGGTGGCCGCGATGGGGCTGGAGATCAACATCGACTATCTGGCCGCCTGCGTCGTCGACCTCACCCGTACGGTGCGGCTGCGGCGCACCAGGCCCGCCGACAACCGCAACTCCGCCCCCGCCCGGATCCTCGCGGAGCTGCGCGACCTGGTGAAGGAGACCACGGCGGAGGCCGAGTCGGCCGGGTTGCGCGTCATCGGCGCGGCGCTGGCCGTGCCCGGCACGGTCGAGGGCGGCGTGCTGCGCAGCGCGCCCCACCTCGGCTGGCGGGACGTACGCGTCTCCGGGCTGGTGGACGTGCCCTTCGCGCTCGACAACGAGGCCAACCTGGCGGCGCTCGGCGAGCTGTGGTTCGGCTCGGGCGCGAACGACTTCCTCTACGTCTCCGGCGAGATCGGCGTCGGCGCCGGGCTGGTGGTCGAGGGGGACCTGTTCCGTGGCACGTTCGGGCTGGCGGGCGAGCTGGGGCACGTCGTGGTCGTACCCGACGGGCCCGACTGCCGGTGCGGGGGGCGGGGCTGCCTGGAGGCGTACGCGGGCCAGGACGCGCTGCTCGGCGAGCTGACCTCGGTGCGCGAGCTGGTCGCGCGCCTGGAGTCGGGCGACCCCGGGGCCGCCCAGGCGGTCGAGCGGGCCGGGCACGCGCTCGGCGTGGCGCTCACCTCGGCCGTGCACCTGCTGGACCCCGGCCGGATCGTGCTCGGCGGCATCTTCGCGCCGCTGTTCCGTTGGCTGGCGGAGCCCGTGTCGGAGGAGCTGCGGGCCAGGCTGGGGCCGATGCGCGGGACCCCGCCCGCCCTGGTGGTCTCGGGGACCGGCGCGGACGCCGCCGTGCTCGGGGCGGCCGGGCTGATCATCCAGCGCATCATCGCCGAGCCCGCGCAGCTTCTCGGCATGTAGCCCCGGCGGCCCGGCAGCCCGGCAACGGCCTCGCGGGGCCTGGGGGTGGCCCGGCAGCGCGCGGGAACCCGGCGGAGACCTACGGCTGGGGTGGCGGCTCCACGGGGAACAGTTCGTCCGTCACGGTGACCTCGCGTTTTCCGCAGCCGGCGCAGTCGTCGAGCCTGGGCAGCAGCACGCCGTACCACCGCAGCACGCTCAGCTCGTCCACGGACACCCCCATGGGCGCGAGCCCGGCGTGCGCGGCCTCCCGCCGGTTGACCCACTGGTACAGCGGGGCCACCAGGTCCTGGCTGAGGCCGCGGAAGGCGGGCGACTCCTGCCCGAGCAGCTCCACCAGGGACAGCTTGACCATGTGCAGCGCGATCGGGATGACGTCGGTGGACAGGCCCGGCTGCGGCAGCACCGCCCGGTCCGTGTAGGAGAACCGGGCGGCGTCGGCCTCGCTGCTGATCTCGGTGTCGCCGGCCTGGGCGGGCAGCGCCTGGACGTAGCACTGGTAGCAGGCGGTCAGCCCCGGTATGACGCGCTGGACGATGCCGCCGTAGGCCCGCTGGAAGACCCCGCCGATGACCATCGGCAGGCCGTTCTCCACGCAGAGCCGGTTGACCAGCAGGCGGCTCTCGCGCGAGTCGGTCGCGCAGACCACCAGGTCGGCCTGGAGCTTGCCGATCAGCGCCAGCACCTCGTGCCGGGTTTTCCCGTCGATGTGCAGCGTGCTCGTCACCACCTCGGCCGCGGGGTTGTGCCGGTGCACCAGGTCTCGTACGGCCAGCGCCTTCAACCGGCCCACGTCGTTCAGGCCGCACTCGTGGCGGGAGACGTTGCCCGGCTCCAGCCGGTCGTGGTCGAGCAGCAGGAACCTGCCCACGCCCGCCTTGGCCAGCTCGCGGACGATGAAGCTGCCGCCCGACCCGAGCCCGAGCACGGCCACGGCCCGGTCGCGGAGCACGTCCGTCTCGAAGATCCCGCGTACCCGGTCGAAGACGTCGATGGAGGCGGGCACCACCGTGACGGGCACCTCCTCGCCGGGCTCGCCGTCCACCACCCGTCGGCAACGTACGGCGTCCGCCTCCACCTGGCAGACGAGCACCGCGCCGTCGGCCGTCGCCGCGGAGTCGCCGCGGTCGTCGGACTCGGACTCGCGCACGACCACGACGTCGGTGCCCGCCGTG
Organism: Nonomuraea antimicrobica; assembly: GCF_039536965.1. Taxonomy (NCBI): domain Bacteria; kingdom Bacillati; phylum Actinomycetota; class Actinomycetes; order Streptosporangiales; family Streptosporangiaceae; genus Nonomuraea; species Nonomuraea antimicrobica. The sequence continues at coordinate 106,875 of NZ_BAAAZP010000102.1, forward strand.
CCGTCGATGACGCCGAGGTCGCCGTCGTCGAGCAGCCTCAGCGCCAGCCTGCCCACGTCTTCCGCCAGTGCGGCCCCGTGGACGACGACGTGCCGCGGGGCGCTCATGACGCGAAGGCCTTCATGTCCTCGGCGTCGATCTCCGGGACCATGTCGCCCGTCCGTTCGCCGGACGAGCGCACCTCCCATTTCCCGGTCTGCGGGTTGAAGACCATGCGCTTTCCGCGCGGCATGGCGCCTTTGGCCGCCTGCTCCATGAAAGCGCGAATGTCGTTGTGTCGGTCAGTGGCCACGGACTCTCTCCCTTTCAGGCGTCCATCAGGAATCGTGAGATGGGACTGCCGTCCTGCAGGTGGCATTCGTAGGCGGTCACCCAGAGCATTGCCTTGCGTACGACCTTGTTGAGGGAGATCGCCGCCGACCATTTCTCCGGCCGGTACGTGCAGACCTTCACCCAGCCCTCGCGGTCGCTCTCCCAGGTGTGCATGTCGTGGCTGGTCTTGTACGAGATGATGGGCTTCGTGTAGCCGAGGAGGGGGAGCGGGTCGGTGACGTAGGTCGCCGGGCACTCGTCCGGATATCCGGCGGGCAGATAGATCCGCAGTCCGTAGGGATAACCGTTGTTGCTGTAGTAGGTACCGTGCACGAACGTGTCTCCGAGCGGGTTGAAGAAGTCGAAGGCGGGAAACTGCTGGCGTAGTGCCTTGCGATCGGCCGCCAGCCGATACCGCTGCCACTCATCCCATACCAATGGAGTCTCCTTGCTTCTTACTGCTCCTTCAGGTTTCGGATCCCCCAGGCGAAGACCTCCGGCAGGAGATATCTGTCCTCCGGAGCCTTGGGGGTCCATTCGAGGCTTTGGCGGCCGGTCTTGAGAATCGCGTGCCAGACGAATGGCTTTTCGCCGTCCCAGCCCAGCGTGTAGAGGAAGACGGCGCGGTGGCGGTGTCCGTGGACGATGATCGAGATGAGCTGCTCTCCCAGCGGGCGCAGCTCCGCCTCGTACCCGCTGCCGTGCATGAGGGGGTTGACGTACCGCGACAGGAAGGTGGTGTGGTCGGGGATCGGGACCGGCTCCAGCCGGCCGGGGCGCGGCTCGTCGGGCGTCTCGCGGCGTCCGCCGGGGCGCGGGTCGGCGGGCGCTTCGCGGCCCTCTTCCCGGTGGGCGGCCTCCGGGAGGAGAGTGCGTTCGCGGGCCCGCGGCAGTTCGGCGCTCGCCCGGGGCTCGACTTCGTGCCGCGCCGCCGAGGTCCCTAGCTGATAGCGGGTCCGCGCCCGCGACCTGGCCTCCCGCAGGAGATCGGAGCCGATTCCCGACGGGAGTTTCAGCCGGTCGGCCTCCTTGCGCACCGGGCTCTCGCCCGGGATCACGGCGAACGAGGCCGCCGCGCGGTCGAACGTCTCGATGTCGGGATAGAAGAACGGCGCGAGCCGCACCACGGCGTCCCTGGACGACTCGCCCCGGCCCCAGAACCGCGACCGCTGCTCGGGCGGCGGCGTGCCGTCTCCGTGGACGAAGTTGGCGAGGATCTCCACGTGGCGCAGGCGTTCTGCCTTGGCCGCCAGCCGCTGGGCGCGGTGCCGGTCGCCGGAGCTCGGCTCGAACAGGTTGATCCAGTGGTGCGAGTGCCACATGCCCAGGCATTGCAGCCCGAACGTCTCCCACATGCCGTTCTCCATGATCCGGGCGACCTCCGGATCGAGTTCGAGCGCGGTCTCGTGACGGGTGACGTGCCCGGCCGGGCGGGTGGCCAGGAAGATGGTGGCGCTGCCGCCGTGGCTGAAGAGGCCGTACAGGCTGCCGCCGGTCTCGATCTTCTGGTGCTCGAACGTCTCGTCGCAGATGACTTCGAGTTCGGACTCGTAAATCCTGATGACGTAGTGGTCGCTCATCGAAGGCTCTCCACGATCTCGAGAAGGGTACGGTCGGGGGACCACCCCGACTCGTCGAGGTCAAGGCGCTCACCTTCGGCTCCCGACTGCACGAGCACCAAGGGCGGGGTCGCGGGATAGTCGGCGGTCACGATGAGCGCGACCTGGCTGTCCTCCAGCTCCACGATGACCGCCACCTGCTGGTCGGTGAAGGCCGCGACCTCGGGCTCGTACCCCGCGTGGATCAGCTCGCCCAGCTCGGTCTCCAGCCGGTAGCCGAACACCTCGCCGAGCGGCGGCTCCTCGGGCGGCGTGGGGACCGTTTGCGCGGTGTCGGGCGCGGCCTGCAGCACCTCGCCGAGCAGGTCGGCGTCGTGCACCCCGCGGGCCTGCCAGTGGCTGTCCAGGCACGCCAGTACGAACCAGGCGATCACCGCCGCGACCACCCTGTCCTCCGGCTGCGGGGCCGCCGCGAGATTGATGTACTGCCAGGTCGGCAGATCGCCGTCGCCGGGCAGGCTGTGCCGCGCGCCCGGGGCCTGGTCCCATCCGAAACTCGCCACCCGCAGCGAGAAGCCGAGCGACCCGTCGACGGTCGGGAAGAGCGAGTTCAGAAACGCGAAGGCGGAAAGGGTGTCACCGTCGCGTTCGAAATACAGAATGATCGCCGGTTGCCCGGGAAACTCCAGCGCGCCGATCTCCTCCGCGCCCACCGATCCCGTGATCGCCCGCGGCACCCCGTTGTCGGAGACGAAAGAGCCGGTGTGCAGATCCGCGAATTTCGCGAACGCCGAGACGCCGCGCAGCGCTTCGTGCACCAGACCGGGGACCCGGTTCCCGGCCAGCCGCCCGCCGGCGGGCACGGGCGAGATCAGCACCGACGGCCGGAAGTTCGGCGTCTTGTGCTGGAGCCGGCCGACCAGGCCGAGCGGGTAGTGCGCGTTCCGCAGCCGGTAGCGCTCCAGCAGGAGATCGCGTTCGTGCTGCTCGCGGGCGAACGACTGGCGCGAGGTCTCCAGCCGTTCCTCGGCGACCTGGTTGACCGACGCCTGTTGGTCGACCAGCGCCTGCTCCTCGGCCGCGCGCCGGTTGCGGACGTGGTCGATGATCAGCTCAGGAATTTTGCCTGCGAGAGTGCCGACGACAGATGTGACGATCGCAACGAGCCATTCCATCGTTCCCCCACCCAACCGCCAGGTTGGAAGGCCCCCCGATGCCCTCACGGTGACGCCATATCTATCACAGCAATCGAGGCAAGTCTGCTGGATTATGCGAGGCTTTGGAACGGTTCAACATGTGGGCGGCCGGAATGACATTTACAGTCGTGGAAATTTGTGAAGGTCCTGCGTATCGCCGATTTACCTGTCCACATTTGGACATGCCTGCTTGGGGCATGCCTGCTTTGGACATGGCAGGGCGGGCGGCATCGCGCCGGGTGGGGCCGGGCGGCTGAGGCCCGGCCCTCCTTCGAGCTATCGGGTGATCTTGACGTCGTCGATGCCCGCCTCGACCAGCGAGGCCGTGGAGGCATCGGCCGCGTCGACGAGGATGCGCACCGTCTGCCCGGCGAAGGCGTTCAGGCTCGCGGTGGCCGCGGCCCAGGCACCGTTGCGGTTCGTCGCCGCGCCGGCCTGCTGGAACACCGTGGTCGTGGTGCTGCCGGCCACGCGGATCCTGAGGTAGTCGGCGCTGGAGGAGTTCGAGCCGTGTGCCAGGTACCACGACCACGACAGGTTCAGCGGGCCGGTCGCGGGCAGGGTGATCGGCGGTGACTGGATGGAGGTGACGCCGCCGTCGAGGTCGTACGCGCCCGCGGAGGAGCCCGCCAGCCGCCCGGTGACCAGGCCGTTCGTGCCGCTGACCGTGGTGCCGAGCTGCTTGGCGCCGCTGGAGTCGGTGGCCTCGGGGTCGCCGCGCTCCCACTGGCCCAGGGTGGCGCCGTCGGTGCCCGACGGGTTGGCGGTCCAGCCGGTCGCCGTCTCGAAGGTGTCCTGCCAGACCACGACCGGCGGTACGGCGGTGCCGATCGTCCAGACGGCGTGCGCGATGGCGTCGGCGTTCCGGTCGAGCGCGGTGTCGTTGATGTTGGCCGTGGTGTCGCAGGCGCGGTGATAGCAGACGTCGAACGCCTGACCGGCCGTGCCGCCCCAGAGCGTGGCCTGCGCCGCGGACTTGATGCCCTCCGCGCCCGTGAACGTGCCGCCCGCCGGGATGCCGACGGCGATGAACGGGCCGTAGTCGGAGCGGCCGTCGAAGTCGGTGCCCCGGGTCTGCACGCCGATCGAGGTGAAGTAGCCGATGATGGTCTGTTCGAGCGCCGCAGAGCCGGCCGGGCCTGGACCGGCTCCCACGCCGTCCGAGTTGTCGCCGTCGTACACGAAGTAGCCGGCGTTGGGGGAGCCGACCATGTCGAAGTTCAGGTAGCCCTTTATCCGCGCGCGTTCGGCGGCCGGCAGGTTGTTCACGTAGAACTGGGATCCGCGCAGGCCCAGTTCTTCGGCGCCCCACCAGGCGAAACGCAGGTGCTTGGTCGGCTGGAGCGACTGGCGCGACACCTCCAGCGCGGTCTCCAGGATGGCCGCGCTGCCGGAGCCGTTGTCGTTGATGCCGGGGCCGGCGGTGACGCCGTCGAGGTGGGCGCCGACCATGAGGACGTCGTCGGGGTTGCCGCCGGGCCAGTCGGCGATGACGTTGTAGCCGGTGGCGCCGTTGTAGGTGAAGCTCTGCAGGGTCGTGGTGAAGCCGGCGGCGTCCAGCAGGCCCCGGACGTAGTTCGCCGAGGCGAGGTAGCCGGGCCGCCCGTGGGCCCTGTTGCCGCCGTTGGCGTTCGCGATCGACTGCAACTGGGCCAGGTGGGCCTTGACGTTGGCGAGGGGGATGTCGGGCGGGGCGGCGGCCTGGCTCGGTACGTGGAGCAGGGACGAGCACAGGGCCGCGACGGCTGCGGCGACTGCTAATCGGGCGCCATTTCTCCAGGTGAGCGGCATGGGGTCGGCTCCATCCGAAGGTTGAGGGATAGATAGGAACGTAACCCCGCAAAAGGGATTCGCCTAGCCGGGCTGCCCGCCACCCTGGGCCATCGGTATGTTTCAGGTCCGTGATCCAACAGATACATGGGAAATCTTCCCTTTTGGGCGGATTGATTAATACGTTCGGGCAACGCGCGATTTGACCGGGGGTTCTCCCTCCACGTTCCGAGGAGCAAGCATGCGTTCCCGACTGCGCAAGGGTGTGCTCGGCGGCATCACCGCCGCTGCCGTCGCCCTTTCCCCCTTAGCCTTCACCGGCACAGCCGACGCACACCGTGGCGGAGACAGCGCCGTCCGCAAGCTCGTCAAGGAAGTTTCCGGCAAGAACGTCAAGAAGCACCTCCAGGCCCTCCAGTCGATCGCGAACGCCAACAACGGGACCCGCGTCTCGGGCACGCCGGGCTTCGACGCCTCCCGCGACTACGTGGCGCGCAAGCTCCGCGGCGCCGGATACGACGTGACGATCCAGCCGTTCGAGTTCACCTTCGACGGCTACCGGACGCCGCCCGTGCTCAAGCGGACCAGCCCCGACCCGAAGACGTACTCGTACGGGTTCTTCAGCGACTTCGTGTCGATGGGCGACGCACCGGCGGGCGCGGTCAGTGGCACGGTCCAGGCCGTGGACCTCGTGCTGCCGCCCGGCCCGGCCAACAGCTCCACCTCCGGCTGCGAGGCCGCTGACTTCGCCGGGTTCGTGGCGGGCAACGTCGCGCTCCTGCAGCGCGGCACCTGCAACTTCCGCGTCAAGGTGGAGAACGCCATGGCGGCGGGCGCGAGCGCGGCCATCGTGTTCAACGAGGGCCAGGAAGGCCGTACCGAGGTCGACCTCAACCCGGTGCTCGGCGGGCCCGGCATCACGATCCCGTCGTTCTTCGCCCGGTTCTCGGTCGGCCAGGAGCTGGCCGCGGCGGCGGGCGCCGCCGTGCAGATGAACTGGGACCCGATCGTCGAGACCAGGACCACGTACAACGTGATCGCCCAGAGCCGGAAGGGCAACCCGGACAACGTGGTGATGCTCGGCTCCCACCTCGACGGCGTCCAGGAGGGGCCCGGCATCAACGACAACGGCTCCGGCAGCGCCGGCCTCCTCGAGGTCGCGCTCCAGGCGGCCAAGATCAAGCCGAAGAACCAACTGCGCTTCGCCTTCTGGGGCGCCGAGGAGTTCGGCCTGCTCGGGTCGGAGCACTACGTCACGTCCTTGACCGCTGAGCAGCGGGCCAAGATCACTCTGTATCTCAACTTCGACATGATCGCCTCGCCGAACTACACGTTCGGGATCTACGACGGTGACGGCGACGCGTTCGGCACCGCCGGGCCTCCGGGATCGGACGTGATCGAGGAGGACTTCGAGAAGTTCTTCGCCGGGCGCGGGCTGCCGTACAAGGGGAGCGCGTTCACCGGGCGCTCCGACTACGGGCCGTTCATCGCCGTCGGGATCCCGTCGGGCGGGCTGTTCACCGGCGCCGAGACGCTCAAGACCGCGGAGGAGGCCGCGATCTTCGGCGGCACGGCCGGGATCCCGCTGGACCCCTGCTACCACAGCGTCTGCGACACGATCGAGAACATCAACGACAAGGCGCTGGACGTCAACTCCGACGCGATCGCGACCCTGACCGCCAAGTACGCGTTCGACACCGGGACGATTCCCACCGACCCGGCGCCCACGGCGGCGGCCGCACAGCGTGCCGACGCCAAGCACCTCCACCAGCACGGGCCCGCCGACTCGGCGAGCTGATCCATCTCCGGACGGCGCCCGCATCCCCTGTGGTGCGGGCGCCGTTCCGCGTCCGTGCCTGTCGTCTGGGCCCGTCGTCCGTGCCCGTCGTCCGGCCCTGTCGTCCGGGCCCGTGTGATGCGGGGTGGCGCGTCCTGGATCGTGTTCTGACGCGACGGGCGTCACGCGCTCTGGCAGGATGGCGGCGTGGAGGTCGGCCGCCCTGTGATCCGCGCGTTGCGCGCCGCGGCGTTCGCGGCGATCTGCATCCTTGCCTCGGCCGCCCTGCACCTGCTGGTCGGGGGCGGTGCCATCAGACCGCAGGCGCTCGGCCTCGCGGTGGTGGCGACCTGGGCGACCGCCTACGCCCTGGGCGCCAGGCAGCGCGGCGGGCCGACGCTGCTGGCCCTGTGCGGTCTCTCCCAATACGGGCTGCACCGGCTGTTCGCCACGCCCGACGATGTCGCGTCGACCCTGGTGCCGTCGATCACGTTCGATCCGGCGGGTCACGAACACGGCGCAGGATCCGGCATGGTGCTGATCCACGTCGCGGTGGCCGTGGGGTCGAGTTGGTGGCTGGCCCGTGGTGAGGCGGCGCTGGCCGCGCTGCTGCGGCTGGCCGCCGTCCGGGTCGCCGGATGGTGCGGCCTGGTGGTGGCGGCGCTCGCCGTACCGGTGCGGACGGCGGTGGCGACCGGCCCTGCTGTCGTGCCGGTCTGGCCGGAGACGGCCCGCCGCGTCCCGGCGTCGCTCGTACGAGTCGTGTCGCGCCGAGGCCCGCCCCAGGGCCCGCCGAGGGTTGCCGCCCTGCCGCTGATCTGAGACCGCCGATCTGAGACCGCTGATCCGAGGCCCTGATCCGAGGCCGCCGATCCGAGACGGCCGATCTGAGATGGCCGATCTGAGACGGCGGCCTCACGAACGAATGTCCATCCGCCGCTCGCGGCCTTCATGGCCCCGCGAGCGCCCACCATGCCGTGCGGGTATCGCCGCGTGGTGCGTGCGTCGCCGTGCGCCGCCGACAGGCGGCGCGTCTCACCATCTAGTCTTCGGAGTCCGCACTTGACTCACTTTCCCACCCTCGTCCGCCGCACTCTGGCCTCAGCGGTCGGCGCCGCCATGGTGCTGCTGCTCACCGCTCCCGCGGCGCTGGCGCATGACAGGCTCAAGTCCAGCTCCCCGGCCGACAACGCCAAGGTCGAGAGCGTGGAGACGATCGAGCTCGAGTTCACCGCGCGCATGACCATGCCCACGATCGTGCTGGAGGGCCCGGACGGCGAGCGCGTTCCCCTCGGCAAGCCCCGTACGGAGGGCGTCAAGGTCTTCGCCGAGCCCGAAGGCGAACTGGCCGCGGGCCGCTACCGGATCGCCTGGCGGGTGGTCTCCTCCGACGGCCACCCCATCCAGGGCGAGATCCGCTTCACCCTGACCGCCCCGCCCAGCCCCAGCCCCAGTCCCAGTCCCAGCACGACGGAACCTTCACCCGTGCCATCGGAAACCCCGCCGACGGCCTCCGCGCCGCCCGCCTCGCCCGCGGGTGCGCCGGTCGCGGCCGAGCAGGAGGGTGGCGGCGTGCCCGGCTGGCTGTGGATCGCCGCCGGAGCGCTCGTCCTCGGCGGTGTGGCGATCTTCTTCGGGGGTCGCCGCCGTACCGGCTCCGACAGCTCCTGACCGCGACCCTGGTGTGGCCGGTGACCGGCCACACCAGGGCCCCCCGTCCTCAGGCCGCGGCGGTGACAGGGCCGACGCGGGGGAGCCGTTCGCGGCGCTCCAAACGCGTGATCGCCGCCGCGGAGAGCAGGCCGGCGACGGTCAGCAGCGCCCATGGCAGCCAGGCCAAGCCGTACGCGCGGGCGACGTCCATCGTGGTGCCCGCCAGCACGTTCCCGGCGAGGATGCCCACTCCGGACAGCAGGTTGTACAGGCCGTAGTAGGTGCCGATCAGCCGGTCCCCCGCCATGTCGGCGATGGTGGCCATCTCGAACGGGAACGCGATCAGCGACCCCACGGTGATCAGCAGGGTGCAGGCCACCACCGGGGCCATCGCCCACACCACCGGCGGCGACAGGTCCGCCATGGCCGCCAGAGGCAGGAAGGCGACTCCCATGAGCGCCAGGCCGCGGGCGATGGCCTGACCGCGGGTCCACCGGGCCGAGCACCAGGCGGTGAGGCGTACCTGACCGGCGATGCCGAGCAGCGCGGAGACCGCGTACAGGGCCATCACCCCCGCCTGCCCACCGCCCACGCGCTGCACTTCGAGCGGCAGGGCCAGATACATCTGGTACGACAGCGCGTACGAGGCGATCATCGCCGCCGCGAAGGAGACGAACGCGCGGTCGCCGAACGCCTGCCGCCAGTCCCGCAGCACCGGCCGGTCCGACGGCGCCGGGCCGCGCCGGGCGGGCAGGCACAGGCCCTGAAGGACGGTGAGCACCGCGAAGATGCCCGCCGCGGCCAGGCAGACGGTCGTGAACCCGCTGTTCAGCAGGGCGATCCCGGCGAGCGGGCCGAGCAGGATGCCACCCTGGTAGAACACGTTGAAGACGGCGAACGCCGCCACCTTGCGCTCTCCTGCCGCCACGGCCAGGTAGGCGCGGGCCGCCGGGTTGAACAGCGCCCCCGCGAACCCGGTCACCGCCGCGGCCACGATGAGCATCGGCAGCGACGTGGTGAGCCCGAACATCGCGAACCCGACCGTACGCAACGCGCACCCCAGCATGATCATGGGCTTGTAGCCGAGCCGGTCGGCCAACGTGCCGCCGATCAGGAACATGCCCTGCTGGCTCAGGTTCCGCAGCCCGAGGAGGAGCCCGATCGCCCAGGCCGCCAGACCTGCGCTGGCCGAGAGATGCTGGGCGAGATACGGCATCAGCAGGTAGAAGCCGAGGTTGATGCCCGCCTGGTTGATCTGCAGGAGCTGGATCGGCCGGTCGAAGGAGCGGAACTCCCGCAGCGTGCCGCTCATCGGGTGTCTGCCAGCGGGTCGGTCACGTTCGCGCAGCGCGTCCAGCGGTGCACCTCGCGCTCGCCGGGGACGCGCAGCTCGTCGGGCTCGTCGGCGGGAGTCTCGCCGAGCAGGCCGTGGGCGCGGCAGTACTCGTCGTCGAAGACGGTGTTCCAGTACCGCCAGGGCCCGTCGGGAAAGATCGCGACGATGGACTGCTCCGGCGCGGTGCGGGCCAGCCAGCGCGCCACCAGCGTGACGGCGCCGGTGCTCCATCCGCCCGTCACGTACTGGCGGGCGGCCAGGGTGCGGCAGGCCCACACCGCCTCGGCCGGGCTGACCCAGTGCACCTCACCGAAGGCGTCGTAGGCGACGTTGCGCGGGTGGATGCTGGAGCCGAGCCCGCGCATCAGCCGCGTCCGCGGGGGCTGGCCGAAGATGGTCGAGCCGATCGTGTCGACGCCCACCAGTCTCAGGTCGGGGAAGTGGCCGCGCAGCACCTTGTGGATGCCCGCGCTGTGCCCGCCGGTGCCGACCGAGCACACCAGCGTGTCGATGTGGGGCAACCGGCCGAGCAACTCGTGCGCCAGCCCGGCGTAGGCGTCGACGTTGTCCGGGTTGTTGTACTGGTCGGGGCAGTAGGACCCCGGGATCTCCGCGAGCAGGCGCCGTACGCGTTCGCGCCGGGCCTGCTGCCAGCCGCCGACCGGATGCGGCTCGGTCACGATCTCCAGGCGGACGCCGTAGGAGGTGAGGAGGCGGCACATGAGCGGCTCCATGCCGGGGTCTGCCACGAGTACGACCGGGTGGCCGAACACGATGCCGGCCAGGGCCAGGCCGAGGCCCAGCGTCCCACTGGTGGACTCGACGATGGTGCCACCCGGCCGGAGGTCTCCCCGAGCCCGCGCCCTGCGCACCATGTGCAGGGCGGGGCGGTCCTTGATCCCGCCCGGGTTGAAGCCTTCGAGCTTGGCCCAGAACCCACCCCCTCCCGGCACGAAAGGCGCCGACACATAGGCGAGCGGAGTATTGCCGACGGTAAGCGAGAGCGAGGAATATCCGATTTGTGGCGCCGCTTGCGGGCGCGCGAGAACGACATTGGACGACATTGCTCAATCCCCGAAGTGAATACGCGTGATCCACGGCATGACGGAACCGCCACGGATCGGAGTGGACCGGTGGACGACGAATATCGGCCGTCGTCCTATATGCGCATCACGCAGAGAGTTTCCGGATGGGCGCCCACGAGGCGGGCAAGGCCCCCGCAAGCCTGCGGCGCGTGCCCGGCTTCCCCCATGGAGCAGCCGGGCGGGGCCGCGGGTGCGGTGGTGGAGCTGGGCGTCGCGGCCGGGCCGGTCGCCGAGAAGTCCTGCTCGGTGCCATGCCGGTGGTGCTCGGGCAGTTGGTTGTGCAGGCAGTGCGCGCTCTCCTGGACGGCGCCGCTTTCGAAGTGGACCCCGTGGGCCACCGGCTCCGACAGCTCCACCGCCGCGCAGGCGCCGCCGTGCGCGAACACCGTGCCGATGACGAGGGCGATCACGAGCACGACGGGGCTCAGCAGCCGACCGGCGCCGAATGCGGCCGGGCGGCGAGAAGCTGTCGTTCGTGTCGTGAGCATCATCGGCAATCATGCCCTCGGGTTGATGGTCTGCGCCCATCAACGACAAAGGTTCCGGTAAAGAACGCGCCCTTATCCGATCGGCCGGGCGCGTCGATGAGGACCATTCACTCGGGAAAATGTTGCCTCATTCACGCCGACGTCGCAGCGGGGACGCGGCATTTATAGTGCATTTCCCAACAAACCGGCCAGCCCGCTGCCATCTCAGGTGGAGTCCGCCATGACCTTGTCCAGACGTCGGATCATCGCCGGGGCCGGAGCGCTGGCCGCCGGTGCCATGAACGCCCGCCCCGCCGCCGCCGAGCCGCCGCCGCGCGCGCCTGCCGCCGTCACCGCCGCGCGGCTGGCCGAGGACGAGCGCTTCTGGGCCTCCGTCGCCCGGCAGTTCCGGGTGAGCCCGGACTTCGTCAACCTGGAGAACGGCTACTACGGCATCATGCCCGAGCCCGTCCGCCGGGCCTACCACGGCCAGGTCGACCACCTCAACGAGCACAGCTCCCATCTGCTGCGCACGGCGTACAAGCCGCGTGCCGACGAGGTCCGTGACCGCATCGCCGCGCTGCTCGGCGTCACCGGGAACGAGATCGCGCTGACCCGGGGCGGCACCGAGGCGCTGCAGAACCTGATCTCCGGCTACCGCCGCCTGCGCCCCGGCGACGCCGTCATGTACGCCGACCTGGACTACCACAGCGCCCAGTACGCGATGAACTGGCTGCGTGAGCGGCGCGGCGTCCGCGTCGTCCGGATCGTCATTCCGGAACCGGCCACCCGGCGGGCGGTGCTCGACACGTACGAGCGGGCCCTGCGCGACCACCCGGGGGTGCGGCTGCTGCTGCTCAGCCACATGAACAACCGCACCGGCCTGGTGGCGCCGGTCCGCCAGATCATGGCCATGGCCCGCAGCCGCGACGTCGACGTGATCGTGGACGCCGCGCACTCGTGGGGGCAACTCGACTTCACCCTGACCGGCCTCGACGCCGACTTCGCCGCGTTCTCCCTGCACAAGTGGATGGGCGTGCCGCTGGGAGCCGGGTTCATCTACATCCGCGAGCACCGCCTGCCCGACATCGACCCGGCTTACGCCGACGAGACCTATCCCGCCACCGACATCCGCTCCCGCGTCCACTCCGGCACCATGAACGTCGCCCCCTTCCTCACCGTGGACGCCGCCCTCGACTTCCACGAGTCCCTCGGCGCGCAGGCCAAGCAGGCCCGCCTGCGGTATCTGCGCGACCGCTGGGTCCACCAGGTACGCGACCTCGGCGGCTTCGACGTCCTCACCCCTGAGGAGCCGGACATGTACGGCGCCATCACCGCCTTCCGCGTGCGGGGCCGTATCTCCGAGGCCGACAACCTCGCCCTCGCCGACGAGCTGATGAAGCGGCACCGGATCTTCACCGTGGCACGCAAGGGCATGAGCGGCGGCGATGCGGTACGGGTGACACCGGCCTTGTTCACCTCGGCCGACGACGTGGACCGGCTCGTGGCCGCCCTGCGGGGCGTCTCCCGTCGCCACTGACACGTGCTGAACCGTTGCCGCCGGGCCGTACGTGGTAGGGGCATGACGCTGCGACTGCTCGCCCTCCTCGCTCTCGTCGCCGCCTTCGTCGTGGGCACGTCCACGGCCGCCCGCGCCTGCGACTGCGCGGACCTCGCACCGGCGGAGTCGATGGGCCACGCGGAGGCGGTCTTCACCGGCACCGTCGTGAACGTCCGCGCGGGTGCGGCCGATCCCTTCGGCCCACGGCCGCCGATCGTCTACACGTTCCGGGCGGACAACGTGTACAAGGGCGCTGCCGCCGCCGAGTTCGTGGTCGCCACCAACGCCGACAGCGCCTCGTGCGGGTACGCGTTCGGCAAGGGCGGGCGCTATCTCGTCTTCGCCGACTCGGACGCTTCCGGACTCGTGCAGAAGGCTCCGGAAACGGTCCTGTCGTCTTCGCTGTGCGCGGGCAACGTCCCGGTCGACCCGGGCTCCGGCCCACTGCGGCCCGGCGACGAGCGGGCCTCCGGGCACGAGAGCCTCGCGGGTCCTGTCGACGCCGAGCTGATCACCGCCCTGGGCGCTCCCACCAGGGTGAACGCGCCCTCGCCGGGCAACGCCGGAGCCGCCGGTGAGCCGTCAGGGTCCGCCTGGGGGTGGATCGTGGCGGGCGCGGCCGTGGTCGTCGCGCTCGTCATGACGGCCGCGCTCGTCGTCCGCCGCCGTCGTCCCGCCCCCTGACGGCGAACGGGGCTCCCCTGCGATCGGGGCTTGCGGTCAAATGCGATTCTGGCGCTATCATCGTAATATGGCGATTGATAGTGAGAGCGGCCGTTGTGTGAGCGCGGACATCGCGGCGGGGATCCCTCCTGCGGCGGCGCTGTTCCAGTCCCTGGCCGACGAGACCCGGCTGCGCATCGTGCAGCGCCTGACGCGCGGCGAGGCCCGCGTGGTCGACCTGACCACCGAGCTGGGGCTCGCGCAGTCCACGGTGTCCAAGCATCTGGCCTGCCTGCGTGACTGCGGCCTGGTCGACTACCGCGCCCAGGGTCGCCAGTCCTTCTACTCCCTCACCCGTCCCGAACTGATGGATCTCCTCGCCTCCGCCGAACACCTCCTGGCCGCCACGGGCCACACCGTCACGCTGCGCCCCGCCCACGAGCAGGCAGGGGAGACGGTGTCGTGACCACGCCGACCCCCTCCGTGCCGAACCCGGATGCGCCGACCACGTCCGTACCGATCCTGTCCGTGCCGATCCTGTCCGTGTCCGGCCGGAGTCTCTCCCCGGCCCGGCGCGCCTCGCTCCAGCGGCGCATCCGGCTCCTGGTCGCCGCCACCATCACCTACAACGTGATCGAGGCGGCCGTCGCCATCACCGCGGGCACGCTGGCCTCCTCGACCGCGCTGATCGGCTTCGGCCTCGACTCCGTCGTCGAGGTCGCCTCCGCGACCGCGCTCGCCTGGCAGTTCTCCACCGCCGACCACGAGCGCCGCGAGCGCGCCGCCCTGCGCGTCATCGCGATCTCCTTCTTCGCCCTGGCCGCGTACGTGTCCTTCGACGCCGTACGCGCCCTGCTCGGCGCGGGCGAAGCCGAGCACTCCACGCCCGGCCTGATCCTGGCCGCCCTGTCGCTGCTGATCATGCCCTTCCTGTCGTACGCCCAGCGCCGCGCCGGTCGCGAACTCGGCTCGGCCTCGGCAGTGGCCGACTCCAAGCAGACGCTGCTGTGCACGTACCTGTCCGGGGTGCTGCTGGCAGGGCTCGCGCTCAACAGCCTGTTCGGCTGGTCGTGGGCCGATCCGATCGCCGCCCTGGTCATCGCCGCCGTGGCCGTGAAGGAGGGCCGCGAAGCCTGGCGCGGAGACGCCTGCTGCGCCCCACCGGCCGGGTCGATCTCCGCCGCCGCCGGGTCCGGCGAGTGCGCGGACGGCTGCTGCTCACCCACCTGAACGAGGAGCGCCGACCCCTGAAGGTCACGGGCCCGGCGGCGGTGACAGGGCTAGGGTGCGGGGAGCAGCATGGTGCCGTTGCCGACGATGGTGGCGTGTCCGCCGACGGTGACCTCCTGGAGCAGGCCGTCCCGCTTGCGGGCGGTCCCCTCCAGGGCGCTGCGGCGGCCCATGGCCACGCCCTGCTCGACCTGCACGCGCCAGGTGCCATCTCGTTGCGGTGACCGCTGGGCGAGGCCGGCCACCAGCGCGGCGCAGGCCGATCCGGTGGCGGGGTCCTCGTCCACGCCGAGCGCGGGCGCGAAGGAGCGGGCGTACAGGTGCGCGCCGTCGCGCCATTCTCCGGCGAAGACGTACAACTGCGGAGACCAGCCGTCGGCGATGGTGGCCTCCCAGGCGGCCTTGTCCAGGGCGGCGCGGTCCACCAGCTCCCGATCGGCCAGCCGAACGAAGCAGAACCTCAGGCCCACGCCCGCGTACCAACTGTCGACGATGGCGTCCTCGGGGAGCGCCAGGGCCTTGGCGATCGCGCCGGCCGGTGGATCCTCGCCGGTGCTCAGGTAGTCGGGGGAGCGCAGGAGCAGCCGGATGAGGGGCCCGTCCACGGCGACGGCGACCGGCCCGATGCCCTCCTCGAACACGAACCGCCGCTCGGTGGCGCCCTGGTCACCGGTGTTCGCCAGGACGGCCGCGGTGCCCACGGTGGGGTGACCGGCGAACGGCAGCTCCTGGTCGGGGGTGAAGATCCGGACCTGGCAGGTGTGCGCGGGATCGCGGGCCGGCAGCACGAAGGTGGTCTCGGAGAAGCCGAACTCGCGCGCCAGTTGCTGCATGGTCTCCTCGGGGATGCCCTCGGCGTCGGGGAACACCGCGAGCTGGTTGCCGCCGAACGGGCGGTCGCTGAACACGTCGACCAGCGTGAACTCCCAGTTCGTCGTCACGCTGCCACCAGGTCCATCTCCACGGCCGCGCCCAGCGGCAACGCGGCCACGCCGATGGTGGTGCGGGCGGGGTCCCCACCCCCGACGCCACCCATCTGCACCACCGGGTCAGGAAACAGCCGGGTGACGCCTGAGCGCGGCTCCGCTACGGCAGGGCGGGTACCGCCGGGGCGGCGTCGGTCCAGCCGACCTGGAGCAGGAGGTTGGTGTAGGTCTTGTTCGGGAACTCCTTGCCGTCGATCGTGACCGTCCCGCTTTCCGACAGCAGGAGCATCGTGCCGGTGTCGATGATCAGGACGTTCCACACCTTGTGGTCGTCCTTCGGCCGCACGCCCTTTTCCTTTGCCGCCGAGTCCCCCGTGGCCTGCGGGCGGTCGATCCTGACGGCCGTGCCGGTCCTGCCCGCGTCGTCCTTGACCGTCCCAAGGGAGCGGACGTTCGGCCTCGTCAGCAGGGCCTGGTAGGCGGCGGCGCGCACCTCCTTGGGCGCGGGCAGCCGGTGGAAGAGGTCGCGCAGCGACTCGGTGACGCTGCTGTCCACGTCCATCTCCTGCGCGACCCGCGCGGCCTCCCCCAGCCAGGACTTCAGCCCGTCCGGGTCCGCGGGGAGCCGCTGGACCTCGTCGTACGTCAGTTTCTGCCCGCCCAGCATGAACGGGGTCTGTCCCACCCCCGGGGTGACGTGGCCGCGGGTCGGTTTGGTGGACAGCTTCACGACCTGGCCGTCGGCGGTGCGGGACCACTGGGCCGGTGAGCCGTCGCGGCGCCACGCGGCCCGGTCCGCCGCGCTCTTCGGGTAGGCCCCCGGCTGCCGCGACCCGTACCAGGACTTGCCCTCGGGCGTGGTCCAGCCCTCCAGGAGGTGCTGCTCCACCACCCAGTAGCGGTTGGCCCCTCTGCCGAGCTGACGCGGGCTGGTGCGTTTCAACAGCGTCCTCGTATGCCAGTACGCGCCCTGCGGAGGAGCCGAACTCGCGGTCGTGGACCGCGTCGGCGCCTGCGCGTGGCTCGGCAGGCTCGGGAGCAGGGCGGCGCCCGCCACGGCCAGGCCGGCCCCGACCGCGAGGAGCGGCCGGACCGATGTGGTCGTGAATTTCATGCTTCCTCCAGAACGTTCGAACCCGACATCCTGCCAATACGCTTGGGCGCCGCCCGAGGTTGCCCGCGGCACGCAGGCAACTGCCTGTGCGGCCGAGGCGTATTAGGGGGCGTGGAATTGGACAGACAGCAGTGAGCGGCGCGGAGCACGACTTCGGCGCCTTCGTGGCCGCGCGGGCCACGACCCTGCTGCGGGTCGCCTACCTCGCCTGCGGAGACCAGGCGGAGGCGGAGGACCTGCTGCAGACGGCGCTGGAGCGCACCTATCGGAACTGGGACCGGGTACGGCACGACACCCCCGAGCCCTACGTGCGCAGGGTCATCATCAACACCGCCATCAGCCGGGCACGCAGACGGGCGATCCTGAACATCGTCCCGGTACGCGTCCCGCCGGAGCGCCCGGCCAGATCGACCGACGTCGACCTGCGCCACGTGCTCATGGACGCGCTGCGCGGCCTGCCGCCCCGGCAGCGGGCGGTGATCGTCCTGCGGTACTGGGAGGACCTCAGCGAGGCGCAGACCGCTGAGGTCCTCGGCTGCACGATCGGCACGGTGAAGAGTCAGGCGTCGAAGGCGATGGCCAAGCTGCGTACGGCGCTCGGTGAGACGTCCCTGGAAGGAGTGATCGGGAATGCCCACGCTTGAGGACCGGATCCGGCAGATCATGGCGGATGAGACCGCGAGGCTGGTCCCCGCCCCCGACCTCGCGGAGCGGGTCGTCCGTTCCACGCGGCGGAAGAGACGGCGGGGCAGGATCGCGGCCGTGGCCGCGTCGCTGGCCGTGCTCGCGACCGGGCCCCTCTACCTGACGGTGGCCCCGGGCGCCATGAGCACGCCCGACGTCTCCGAGACGCCCGTCGCGTCCGAGACGCCCGCGCCGCCCGCGATCGACGACACCCCGTCCATGCCGTCCGAGCCGCCGAGCTTCGGGGATCTGGGCGACGGGCGGGAGTTCGGGCGGGTCAAGGTGGGCTACCTGCCCGAGGGCCTGCAGTGGTCCAACTGGTCCGTGAACTACGGCGACCGGTACACGACCTCGTGGAACTTCGACGGCGACAAGAACGGCTTCTACTGCGTCCAGATCTACGTGCACGAGGGCGACGCCGTCCTGGAGGTCGACAACAGCGTGCAGGTGTACCGCGACGAGGGGGAGGGCGAAAGTGTGACCATCGGCGACCGGACCGGGTACCTGGTCGTCGCGGGGGTCGGCGAGGACGGAGGGAAGGGCACCCCCACGCTCATCCTGGACATGGGTGACCAGCGGCGGGCACAGATCATGTTCAGCCCCACGTACGTCAAGGAGTTCGCCGATGACGCGGCTGTGAACCGCGAGCTGCGCAAGATCGCGGAAGGGCTGACCGCCGTGGACTGACCGGCCGGTTAGGGGGCACGCCGCCCCGGCGGAGGATCCGACAGGGGATCCGACTATGGGTCTATTGCAGCGGTCTGGTTCGTATGTCACATTCTGTATGCGGTATGTGAATCACCGGGCACCCAGGCGGAGAGGGAGACCCATGAGACGCGCAGGCCGACTTCTGGCAGCCGCCGCGATCCTCCTCCTGCTCAACGCGGGCCCCGGAACGGGGCTCGCCCAACCTCGACCAGGCTCCGAGACCCCGTTCGGCAGGCCGAACGCCGCGACGCCCAATCCCGGAGTGAACAACAAGGCGGTTCCGGCGACCCGACCCGCCGGATACCTGGACCAGACGCGCTCGGAGGTCCTGGCGCGCAACGGCGTCGCCGCCACGAGCAACCCGCTGGCCACCGCCGCGGCGGAGCGGATCCTGCTGGCCGGCGGGAACGCGGTCGACGCCGCCGTCGCCGCGTCGGCGACGCTGGGCACCGTCGAGCCCATGAGCACGGGTCTCGGCGGTGACCTGTTCGCGATCGTCTGGTCGGCGAAGGACAGGAAGCTCTACTCGCTGGCGTCCAGCGGCTGGGCGCCCAAGGCGTGGACGGTCGGCTACTTCAGGAACACGCTCGGCGTCGACGAGGTCCCCGGCAGGGGGATCAACTCGGCGGTCGTCCCCGGCACCGTCTCCGGCTGGGACGCGCTGCTGAAGCGCTTCGGCAGCATGGGGTTCAAGGAGGTGCTGGAGCCGGCCGCCTCGTACGCGGAGGACGGCTTCGCCATCCACGAGGTGATGCACGGCCAATGGAGGTCGTCGGCCAACGCGCTCAGGGAGGACCCCGACTCGGCGCGGACGTGGCTGCCCGGCGGGCAGGCGCCCGAGCTGTACAGCGTCTTCCGCAACCCCGACCTGGCACGCGCGCTGCGCCTGATCCAGAAGGACGGGCGGGACGCCTTCTACAAGGGCCCGATCGCCAGGGCCATCGTGGCGAAGTCGAGGACCGCGGGCGGGGTGATCGCGGCGGACGACCTCGCGCAGTACCAGTCGGAATGGGTGACGCCGCTCTCCACCGACTACCACGGCTACCAGGTGCACCAACTGCCGCCGCCCGGCCAGGGATTCGCGGCCCTGGAGCTGCTGAACGTCCTCGACGTGTGCGCCCCGCGGCTCGGCCTCGACCTGGCCGAGCTGGGTCCGCGTGACCCGCGCTACTGGCACCTCCTCATCGAGGCCAAGAAGCTCGCCTACTCCGACCTGCACCGCTACAACGCCGACCCCAAGTTCGACCCGCCTCCGCTCGACCGCCTGCTCTCCAAGGAGTACGCGGCGACGCTGTGCGACAGGATCGACCCCGACCGCGCGACGCCGCTCGAGGTCACCGGCTCCGACCAGGGCAGCACGGTCTACTTCGCCACGGCGGACCGCTGGGGCAACATGGTCTCCCTGGTCAACAGCGTCTACTCCAGCTTCGGTTCCAAGGTCACCGTGCCCGGCTACGGGTTCGCGCTGGCCAACCGGGGGTCCGGCTTCACGCTCGACGAGGCCCACCCCAACGTGGTGGAGCCGCGCAAGCGGCCGTTCATCACGATCATCGCCGGCTTCCTCACCAAAGACCGCCGGCCGGTGATGGCCTTCGGGAACATGGGCGGCGGCACCCAGCCGCAGGCCCACGCGCAGCACGTGGTCAACCTGATCGATCTCGGCATGAACGTCCAGGCCACGACCGACGTCGCCCGCTTCGACCACAGCCAGGAGAACGACGTCACCAGCCTGGACACGTACCTGTACGACCTCGTCGGGCCGAGACTCCAGGAGATGGGCCACCGGCTCAACCGGGCCAACGGCCACGCGGGCGGCTATCAGGGGATCCTGTTCGAGCCGGATCCGCGCCTGCCGGAGCCCATCCTGCCGAAGGGCGACGGTCCGCGCACGGGTGAGGCGTACGAGCGCCCGGTGAACGGCGTCTACCGGGCCGGCTCCGACCCGCGCAAGGACGGGCACGCCGGAGGCTGGTGACGGGCGCCGGCCATCGGCGCGGGCCTGCGCCGGTGGCCGGTCCACGTGCGCCTCCCGCCCCGCCCTGAGTGCTAGATCACCTCGAAGTCGGCCATCATCGCCATGTCCTCGTGCTCCAGGTTGTGGCAGTGCAGCATGTACAGGCCCCGGTGGCCGTCGAAGCGGGCGAGCACGTCCACGACCTCGTACGGCCGCACGTCGACGGTGTCCTTCCAGCCCGCGTCCGTGGCGGCCGGTGGCCTGCCGTTCCTGGCCAGCACCTGGAAGTGGGCCAGGTGCACGTGCACGGGATGGTGGAAGTCGCCGGTCAGCCGCCAGACCTCGGCGGTGCCCAGGCGCGGGCGGGCCAGCGGCGCCCCGGGCCGGTAGCGCAGGCCGTTGATCGTCCAGGCGTCGTCCGTCCTGCGGAAGTCGAAGGTACGCGTCGCGACGGGACGCGGCCGGTCGGGCGGACGTGACAGGACCGGCGGCACCGCGCTGTCGTCACGCCCTCTGCTGGTGACGACGAACCGCATGACGTTGCCCGCGGGCCCGTCGGCCAGGGTGTTGACCAGGGTGACGGCGGTGCCGACGGGGTAGGCGGAGAAGTCCACGACGACGTCGTACCGCTCGCCCGGGGAGATCGGCAGCTCGTCGTGCGCCACGGGTGCGGCCAGGAGGCCGGAGTCGCTGCCGATCTGCGTGAACCGTCCGCCCGGCGACAGCCGGAGCCGGTACCGGCGGGCGTTGGAGGCGTTGAGCAGCCGCAGCCGGTGGCGGGTGGCGCTCACCTCGGCCACCGGCCACGGCGCGCCGTTGACCAGGATCACGTCACCCTCCACGCCTTCCAGGTACTCGGCGTCCAGCGCGGCGCCGCCGTGATGCCCGCCGTCCGGGTAGCGGAAGGAGCCGTCCTCGTCGAACGACCGGTCGCAGATCATGAGGGGCAGCTCCCGCTCGCCCCCGGGGAGCGGGAGCGCGTCCTCCTCGTCGTCCCGCACCAGTGCCATCCCGGCCAGCCCGCGCCACACCTGCGGCGCGGTGAAGTCCATCCGGTGGTCGTGGTACCAGAGCGTGGCGGCCCGCTGCTCGACCGGGTACCGGTAGTCCTTGGTCACCGGGTGCAGCACCTCGCCGGGGTGGGAGTGGTGAGAGGAGTGGCCCGCGGGCACGACGAGGTCGGTCGGGTAACCGTCGGAGTCGGGCGGGGTGACGCCGCCGTGCAGGTGGGTGGAGGTGGGCACGGGCAGCTCGTTGCGTACGGTGATCGTCACGGGCGTGCCGCGCCGCAGCTCGAACGTCGGGCCTGGGAAGGCGCCGCCGTACCCCCACACCTCGGTACGCAGGCCCGGCAGGATCTCGACGGCGGCCACCCGCTGCGTCACCTCGTACCGGCCGGGGCTCACGGGCCGGGCCACCTCGGGGATCGGCAGCGGCACGGTGAACGGCTCCGGCAGCGGCGCTGCGCCGGCCAGCAGCTCTCCGGCCCTCTCGGGAAGGCGGCCGCACCCGGCCAGGCCGCCCAGCCCCGCCGCGCCCAGCCCGGCCCCGCCCAGCGCGCCGAGGAACGTCCGCCGGGAGACCCGCCTCATGCCGCCCTCCGGAAGGCGAGCCAGGTCCAGGCGGTGAAGACGGCGGACAGCCCGAAGATCGCCATCCCGAGCGGGAAGTGCAGCGCGAGGATCCGCGACTGCCCGAACACCACCTGCCCCGTCTCCAGCACCACCAGGCCCAGACCGGCCAGGGCCGGCCATCCCGGGCCGCGTCCCGGCCGCCACAGCAGGATCGACGCCACGAGCTGCAGGTAGAGCACGCTGTGGGTGACGCCGCCGTTGTCGCGGTGCCAGGTCAGCAGATCGACGTCGCCGGTGACGAACAGCCCGGCGAGCGCGGCCTGCGCGAGCACGCCCGCCAGGTGGACGGTGGCGGTCACGCGCAGGGACCAGACGATCCAGCCGCGCGGTCCCGGCAGGGGATTAGTGGAGCTCATGGCAGGAATGCTCCCGGGACGGCCCCCGGGAGACATCCCGCCCCGGACGGCCTCCCCGCGTACGCCCGGGGACGTACGCGGGCCGCTCAGGCCCACGAACGTACGACCACGGGATGACGTCCGTTCTGGGCACTTTCGCCTACCTTGTGGGAATGGACAGCCGGAAGGTGGACACGCTGGTCGCCGTGGGCGCCCTGGCGGCGATCGTGGGCGGCACGTACGGCAACCTGTCGTGGACCGGCCCCTTCGAACGGCCCCTCGACCCCGCCGGCCTGACGCTGATCACGATCGCGGCGCTCTCGCTCGCCTTCCGGCGCACCAGCCCGCTGGCGGCCGGGGCCGTCGCGGCGGCCTGCGCGATCGTCTACTACGGGGCCCGCTACCCGGGTGTGTTCACCGCGGGGCCCGCGCTGGCCGCGATCTACACGCTGGCCTCGCTCGGCCGCCGCAGGGCCGCGATCTGGCTGGCGGCCGGGCTGGCCGTGCCGGTGTACGCGATCATGGCGCTGGCCGCCGACGACCCCGCGGCCGGGAACTGGATGACGCTGCTGAGCGGCTGGCTGGTGGCCATGGTGGTGGTCGGCGAGGTGGTCAGGGCGCGGCGGGCGTACCTGCGGGCGGTGGAGCAGCGGGCCGAGGAGGCCGAGCGCACCCGGGAGGAGGCCGCGCTGCGCCGGGCCGGCGAGGAGCGGCTGTGGATCGCCCAGGAGCTCCACGACTCGCTCACCCACAGCATCTCGGTGGTCAACGTGCAGGCGGCGCTGGCCGTGGAGCTGTTCGACCGCCATCCGGACCGGGCGAGGGAGGCGCTGGCCGCGATCAAGGAGTCAGGGCGGGAGGCGATGAACGAGCTGCGCGCCTCGCTGGGTGTGCTGCGCCAACTGGAGGAGCCAGAGGCCGGGTTGTCGGGGCTGCCCCGGTTGGTGTCCCGGGCCGAGCGGGCGGGGCTGCGGGTCTCGCACACCGTCGTCGGCGAGCCGTACGCGCTGGCGGCCGAGGCGGACCGGGCCGCGTACCGGATCGTTCAGGAGGCGCTCACCAACGTGCTGCGGCACGCGGGCACGGCGGCGGCGGTCACGGTGACCGTCGAATACGATCACGCGAAAGTCGTCCTGCGGGTGGAGAACGACGGCGAGCCGGGCACACCCGGGCCGGGGATGGGGTTGATCGGGATGCGCGAGCGCGCGGTCGCCGTCGGCGGCTCGGTGACGGCGGGCCCGGGCGAGAGCGGCGGCTTCGCCGTGCGCGCCGAGCTGCCGACCGGGCCGGTCCCGGCGTGATCAGGGTGCTGCTGGCCGACGACCAGCCGCTGATCAGGGCCGGGTTCCGGGCCCTGCTGGAGCTGACCGACGACATCGCCGTGGTGGGGGAGGCGGGCGACGGCGCGCAGGCCGTGGAGCTGGCCGCGCGCCTGCGGCCCGACGTGGCGCTGCTCGACGTGCGCATGCCGCTGATGGACGGCATCCAGGCCACCCGCAGGATCGGCGCCACCCGCGAGCTGGACGGCGTACGCGTGGTGATCCTCACCAACTACGCCCTCGACGAGTACGTCTTCGCCGCCCTGAGGGCCGGGGCCAGCGGCTTCCTGCTGAAGGACATCGAGCCGGGCGACCTGCTGCAGTCGGTGCGCGTGGCCGCGCGCGGCGACGCGCTGTTGTCACCCTCGGTGACGCGCCGCCTGATCGAGGAGTACGTCAGCACCCCGCCCCGCCCCCTGCCCACCCGCGCGCTCGACCCGCTGACCGGCCGCGAACGCGAGATCGTGACCCTGGTCGCCAGGGGCCTGTCGAACGACGAGATCGCCGAGCACCTCGTGATCAGCGTGGCCACCGCCAAGACCCACGTGAGCCGGTCGATGACCAAGCTCGGCGTGCGCGACAGGGCCCAGTTGGTGGTGCTCGCGTACGAGTCGGGCCTGGTGGTGCCCGGCGCGGGCGCCTAGCGGGGCCCGCCCGGCAGGCCCATCGCCGGCGTCAGCCGTTGTGCATCCCCTGTTGCGGGTCGATTCACCTTTTCAATCTTTTCGGCCACCCGGGGAATGCCTAGATTGCTCATTCATGCGCAAGTTAGCACTCGCTCTGGTGTTCGCCATCGTGGCGTCACTCTCGGCCGGGCTCACGGCCGCCGGACCAGTGGTGGCCAACACGTTTGGGTTCTACATCTACCACCCCTCCTGGTGCTGTCCCAAGACCGACAACCGTGACGTCTACTGGAACGGTTCCACCCTCACCAGCAACATGATCGCCGCCGCCGACTACGGCATGGCCAACCTCGACTACCAGACCGACCTGAGGATCGGCGGTTACGACAGCCCCGCCGGCACGCACACCGACCTGGTGATGTACGACGCGTACTACACCGACTACTGGGGCAAGGACTGGGACGGTTCGAGCACGGGCGTCAACATCACCGGTTCGACCAAGTGCGTCAGGGTCGTCGCCCAGGTCGGCGGCGAGTACCTGTGCGACCGCGCCGAACTCCGCTTCGACCTGGCGGACATGAAGACCACGGCCATCCGCAAGAAGACGGCCTGCCACGAGATCGGGCACGCCATCGGCCTCGGGCACACCAACCTGACCTCCTGCCTGAAGCAGGGCACCTCCACCACCCCGACCTACAGCAGCCACGACCGCTCGCACGTCAACGGGGCGTGGTGACCGTGCGGAAGCGCCTCGCGGTGGTCCTCACCCTGGTCGCCGCCATCGCCACCGGCACCCTCGTCGGCACGCTGCTCAACCGCTCGGAACCCTCGTTCTGGGGGACGCTGCGCTACGGGGCCAGCGTGTCCGACGGGGACTACCTGTTCGACTCGGTGGCCGACATCGTCCCAGGAGCCCCCGACTCCGGTGCCTTCAGGGCCGCCGGGGCACTCGTTCAGGGCACGGTGGTGGACATCGAACCCGGCATCGCCTTCGCCTCCGACGACTCGGAGGGCGGCTCGGCCGTCGTGCCCTACGACAGCGCGGACGCGGCCATGCGCTACGCCGGCCTGGTGGTGCGCGTGGACAAGGTGCTGGCCGGCCAGCTCGGTCAGGGCTACACCGACGGCAAGATCCGAGTGCAGGTCGAGCAGCCGGCCACGACCTCGCTCGCCGAGCTGAAGGAGTCCGTCGGCACGGCGGGCACGGGCCTGATGTTCGTCCACAACCTGGCGGACCGGCAGCAGCTCCTCGGCCGCCCCGTCACCGACCCCGCCCAACTGGCCTACGCCCGCTCCGTCCACATCCCGATCGGCGAAGGGCTCTTCGTCGAGGAGGCGGCGGGCAGCCCCGTGATCGCGCCGCTCATGGACGGTCAGCGCGCGGCGCAGCTCCTCGGGTACACCTACGTCTCCGAGGACGGCGAGACCGAGCCCTCTCCCTCGCCGACCTGCGACGACCTCGTCGAACCCTGCTACACGCCGACGGGCAAGCCGTCGAGCAAGCCGTCGGCCACGGCGACGTCGGTACCCGCGGGAGGCACCGAACCGACGACCACCATGCCGCCCAGCCTGACGGCCCTGCGCGCGACCCTGGTCGCCGCGGCCTGCGCCGAGGGGACCGCAGTGGACTCCTCCTCCTGCTGAACGCCCACCGGGCCGTGACCGGGGGACGGCGCGGACCGGCGGGGAGGACGGCCGCCTGCCGTCAGGGGCGCAGCCGGTGGAACAGCTCGACCCTGAGGCGGTGGTATTCGAGGTCCTCCTCGTCGTGCCGCACCCCGGCGCGCTCGGCCTTGCGGAAGTAGGCGTACTCCCTGCGCAGCTTGTGCCGGACGAACTGGGCGAGCGCCTCCGAGTCCAGCAGGCCGGCGGTGCCGCCCGCGTCGTGGTAGGCGGCCACGAACTCCTCGCGCTGCCCCTTCACGTCGTCGCCCCATTCCAGGGCCGCGGCGGCCAGCTCCAGCTCGGGCGGGCCGACCAGGGCCTCGTCCCAGTCGAGGACCGCCACGAGCCGACCGTCCCTGGCCAGGACGTTGCCGGTGTAGAAGTCACCGTGCAGCGGATGGCGTACGGGGTCGCGCGCGTGGAAGTCGGCCAGCCAGCGGTCGAGATCGGGGTCGGCCAGCTCGGCGGCGTCGGCGGGCGGCGTGCCGTACAGGCCGGACTCCTGGAAGGCGGGCACCGGGCGCGGGCCGGGGTCGTACGTCGCCAGCGCCCTGTGCAGGCGGGCCAGCAGCCGGGCGCCCGCCACGCGTACGGCGGGGACGTCGGAGCCGGGCCAGGAGCCCGCGACGTACGGCCAGCAGGAGATCGGGCGGCCCGCCACCGTGATGACGGAGACGCCGCCGGGGGCGGGCAGCGGTGCGACGGCCTCGGGGAGGGCGGCGGCGGCGTGCCTGGCGACGGCGTGGCACCACTCGGACTCGGCGACGGTGCGCCCCTCGGGGCCGATCCTGATCACGTGGCCGCCGAGCCGGTAGGCCGCCGACTCCTCCCCTCCGTACAGGCGCTCCGCTTCCCCCTCGACGCCCCAGGCCGCGGCGGCGGCCCGTCGGATCTCGGGGGTGAGGGGCGTGCTGACGTAGATCACCTCACCAGCCTATGCGCCCCCCGGTGCGGGCCAGGGGAGGATCGTGGTGGGCGGGCCCTTCGTGCCATGATGTGGGGGATGCCCGCTGACATGATGGTGCGCCTGGCCCGCTCGGCGGTGTTCGCCGTGGGGTGCGCCGGGCTGGCATCGGCCGCGCACCTGCTGGCCGGCGGCATGGTGACCGCCCAGACGTTCGCGGCGGCGCTGGCGGTCGGGCTGGTGATCGGCTTCCCCGCCACCGGCAGGGAGCGCCCGTTCGCGGTCATCATGACCTTGCTCGCGGCCGGGCAGGTCGTCTCGCACCTGCTGTTCACCTCGGCGTACCGCGATCTCGTCCTCGACGCCCACACCGGGCACGGCGATCTCTCGCAGGGCGTCGGCATGGTGCTCGTGCACGCGGTGGCGACGCTGCTGACCGCGTGGTGGCTCGACCGGGGCGAGGTCGCGCTGTGGGCGTTGCTGCGCCAGGTGGCCGCGCACGTGGTCTGGTACGTGTACCGCCACACCGTCCCGGTGGTGTGGGCGCAGCCCGGCCCGGTCGCGCCTGAGCGGACACCGGCCGAGGCCGTTCCGTTGTGGCTGTCCCACGCCGTGGTCCGGAGAGGCCCGCCGCACGCCTGATCCCGCCCTCGCTCGTCCTGGCGGGTGTTTCCGCGTTTCCTGACGACCTCAGGCGGCCGTCACGGCTGCCGCATGCGCGAAAGGGACCCTCATGGCGAGGGATGTGCTCTCGGCTGCTCCGTCCCGCTCTGTCCGTTTATCCGAGGCCGGCCGAGCACGGCTGGCACTGATCTTGCTGGTGTTGTCGGCCGGGCTGGTGGTGTCCGTGCTGGCCGGCATCGCGCTCGGCCCGGCGGTCGTGCCGCTGGGCGATGTCGTCCGCTATCTGCTCGCCGCCCTCACCGGCGGCGGCATCGGAGCGGACGAGGTCACCGGCTACTCCATCGTGTGGAACGTCCGCGCCCCGCGCGTGCTGCTCGCGGCCGTGGTGGGGGCGGGGCTCAGCGTCGTGGGCGTGGCGATCCAGGCGCTGGTGCGCAACGCGCTGGCCGACCCGTTCGTCCTGGGCGTCTCGTCCGGGGCCTCGGTGGGGGCGACGGCCGTGGTGGTGTTCGGGCTGTTCGCGAGCCTGGGCGTGTACGCGCTGTCGGTGGCGGCCTTCCTGGGCGCGCTGGGCGCGACGGCGCTGGTCTACCTGGCGGCGCGCGGGCCGCTCGGGATGACGCCGCTGCGGCTGGTGCTCATCGGGGTGGCGCTGGCGTACGGGTTCCAGGCGCTGATGAGCGTGCTGGTGTTCCTGTCGCCGAACGGGCAGGCCGCCCGTACGGTGCTGTTCTGGCTGCTGGGCAGCCTCGGGTCGGCGACCTGGCAGTCATTGCCGCCGGTGACCGTGGGCGTGCTCGTCACCATCGTGCTCCTGATGCGCCACGCGAGGGCGCTCGACGTCCTGTCGCTGGGTGACGAGACCGCCGCCAGCCTAGGCACGGACGCGGCGGCCGTACGCAGGGGGTTGTTCCTGCTCACCGCGATGGCGACGGGGCTGATCGTCGCGGTCAGCGGGGCGATCGCGTTCGTCGGGCTGGTGCTGCCGCACATGGTGCGGATGGTGGTCGGCTCCTCGCACCGGCGCGTGCTGGCGGTGGCTCCCGTGGCGGGCGCGGTCTTCATGGTCTGGGTCGACCTGCTCGCCCGGACGTTGTTCGCGCCGGAGGAACTGCCGCTCGGCGTCCTGACGGCGCTGGTGGGCGTACCGGTCTTCGTGGTGCTGATCCGGCGTCGCGGTTACCTGTTCGGAGGTGGCAAGTGATCCTCTCCCTGCGTGCGCTGTCGGTGGAGCGGGCCGGACGGGCGCTGATCGAGCGGCTCGATCTCGACGTGGGCGACGGCCAGATCGCCGGTGTCATCGGCCCGAACGGCAGCGGCAAGTCCACCGCGCTGCGCTGTGTCTACCGCGCGCTGCGGCCGACCTCAGGCGCGGTGTTGCTGGAGGGCGCCGACCTGACCTCGCTCAAGCTGCGCGAGAGCGCCCGCTCCATCGCCGCACTCACCCAGGACGCCCACGCCGAGCTGGACTTCACGGTCGAGGAGGTGGTCGGCCTCGGCCGCGCCCCCCACGTGCGCGGCAACCGGCCGCTGGACGCCCGCGAACGCGAGCTGTGCCGCGCGGCCATGCGGCGGATGGACGTCGCCCACCTGGCCGACCGCAGCGTGCTGACGCTGTCGGGCGGGGAACGGCAACGGGTGCTCGTCGCCCGCGCCCTGGTCCAGGAGCCGCGCGTGCTGGTCCTGGACGAGCCCACCAACCACCTGGACGTACGCCACCAGATCGCCCTGCTGTCCTTCCTGCGCGGCTGCGGCCTGACCGTGCTCGCCGCATTGCACGACCTCAACCTCGCCGCCGCCGTCTGCGACCGCATCGCCGTGCTGCGCGCCGGACGGCTCGTCGCCACCGGCACCCCGGCCGAGGTCCTCACCCCGGAGCTGATCCGCGACGTCTTCGGCGTCGAGGTGACGGTCGTGGAGCACCCACGCACCGGCGCCCGCCAACTCCTCTACGACCTCGATGAAGGAACCCGCTCATGATCCGCGTCAGACCGTTCCTCCTGCCGGCGCTGCTCGCCCTGCCGGCCCTGCTGGCGACCGGCTGCGGCGCCACCGTACGACCGGCCGCCACCGGCGCGCCCACGACCGTCACCATCTCCAACTGCGGCCAGAACGTCACCTACACCCGCCCGAGCCGCCCGGTCGCCTACGACGTCAGCGGTGCAGAGAAGATGTTCGCCCTGGGCCTGGCCGACCGCATGCGCGGCTACGTCATGAACACCCTCAGCGACCCCTCCATCGCCGGATCCCCCTGGAAGGACGCCTACACCAAGGTCGAACGCCTCGGCAACGAACGCATCACCCGCGAACTCGTCGTCGCCGCCAAGGCGGACTGGGTGCTGGCCGGCTGGAACGCCGGCTTCAGCGAGGAACGCGGCATCACCCCGGCCCTGCTCCAACAGGTCGGCATCGCCAGCTACCTGCACACCGAGACCTGCTGGGGCTACGGGGACAAGGGCCTGGACGTGCCGCCGCTGGAGGCGCTCTACACCGACCTGCGGAACCTGGGCCGGATCTTCGGCGTCGAGCAGCGGGCCGAGCAGCTCGTCACCGAGCTCAAGGCGCGCATCGCCGCGCTGAAGCGGACCTGGCCCAGCGGCGGCGCCCCCGCCAAGGTGTTCGTCTACGACTCCGGCGCCGACCAGCCCTACACCGCCGGACGCCACGCCGCCCCGAACGACCTCATCGCCGCGGCGGGCGGCACGAACATCTTCGCCCAACTGGACAAGGGCTGGACCACGGTCGGGTGGGAGCCCGTGGTCGAGGCCAGGCCCAACGTCATCGTGATCATCGACTACGCCGACCGGCCCGCCAAGGAGAAGATCGCCTACCTGGAGTCGCTGCCGCAGATGAGGTCCGTACCGGCGGTGCAGGAGGACCGTTACCTGGTCATGTCGTACGGGGAGGCCGTCAGCGGCCCACGCAACGTCAAGGGCGCCGAAGACCTCAGCGCCTACCTCCGCTCCATCGGCCGATGAACCCACCCCGGACGAGCGGGCCCTTGAATCCCCACCAAAAGGATCATTAGCCTCAATGAGGCAACGCTGGCTCGCTCGACACCCGCCCAGGGCACGCATCCGCTGCGTGCCCGCATCGGAGGTACGGTGACACCCGATCCGATCCCCGCCATCGATCACATCTCCGCCGGATACGACCCCGATCCCGCGCTGTCGATGTCCTTGCACGCCGACGCCTACACGGATCAGAAGTGGTTCGACGTCGACCAGCGGGCGATCTTCGCTCGTACCTGGCAGTGGCTGTGTCACGTGGAGAAGCTGCGGGAGGCGGGCAGCTACGTGACGGGCACGGTGGCCGGGATGCCGATCGCCGCCGTCCGGGACGAGTCAGGCACGCTGCGGGCGTTCTACAACGTGTGCAAGCACCGGGCGCACGAGCTGCTGTCCGGTTCCGGGGCCCGGCGCAGCATCGTGTGCCCGTACCACGCCTGGAGCTTCGACCTGACCGGCCGGTTGAGACGAGCGCGCAACACCGGCGGCATGCCCGGCTTCGACCCCTCCACCGTCTGCCTGGACCAGATCCAGGTCACCGAGTTCGGCGGCATGGTCTACGTCAACCTCGCCCCAGACGCGCCCCCTCTGTCGGAGCAGGCCGGGGGCCTGGAGGCGGAGATCGAGGCGCGGGCGCCGGACGTGTCCGAGCTCACCCTCGCCCGCCGGCTCACCTACGACATCGCCTCCAACTGGAAGAACGTCGTCGACAACTTCCTGGAGTGCTACCACTGCCACGTGGCCCACAAGGACTTCGTGTCCCTGGTCGACATGAGCACCTACCAGGTCACCACGTACGGGATCTACTCCAGCCACATGGCCCAGGCGGGCAAGACGGACAACTCCGCCTACGACGTGTCGGGCGCGACGGTCACCGAGCACGCGGTCTGGTGGCTGTGGCCCAACACCTGCCTGCTGCGCTACCCCGGTCGCGGAAACTTCATGGTGCTGCAGATCATCCCCGACGGCCCGGAACGCACCCGCGAGATCTGGGACTTCTACCTGGAGACCGCCCAGCCCAACGAGGTCGAGCTGGACAGCATCCGCTACATCGACCAGGTTCTCCAGGCGGAGGACATCGCCTTGGTGGAGAGCGTCCAGCGCGGGATGCGCACCCCCGCGTTCACCCAGGGCAAGATCGTCTACGACCCCGACGGGTCCGGGCTGTCGGAACACGCGCTCCACCATTTCCACGGCCTCGTCCTGGACGCCTACCGACAGCACCTCGAACGACCCCGCACCCGATGAACCGTCGGGTTACTTGAGTTTGAGGTCGATGCGTACGCGCTGCAGGATTTCGGCCGAGTACTCGCGTAGCTCCGTGCGGAAGGTTCTGGCGTCCCCGCTCTTCAGTACGTAGTCGTTCCAGTCGGGCAGTTCCTTCTTGGCGAGCTCTCTGGCCCGATCGGAGGAGCTGTCGAACATCCGGGTGTCGTAGTCGTCGCCCGGCTCGGCCGCGTAGGCCCGCTCGAAGAGGTCGGTGAGCTCCTCGACGAGCCGGTCGAGGGCCTCGTGGTAGATGGGGCTGAACACGGAGGTCTTCTTGATGTCGGACGCGCCGTCGAAGGTGCTGTAGACGGTGATCTCGAGGTCGGTGCGAGTCCCGTACTTGTCGGTCGTGGGGTTGTCCCACTGGCGGCTGCGCTGGAGGCGTTCGATCTTCAGGAGCTCGGACATGCAGCCGTCGAACAGCTTGGACCCGCCCCACCACACATCGGGGCAGGCAGGGCGTTCGGTGTAAACCCAGTCGACGACGTATTGGCTCGGGAACGTTCCAGCGCTCATCATCGAGCGGATGCCGTAGGTGGTGTCCTCGATGAACTGGTGCTCGGAGTGGCTGAGGTTCAGCCGTAACTCTCGTTGGACCCGGCCCCCGACCAGCGTGTACGTCCCGACGCCCGTGCTGGTTTCCGAGCGCATGAAGGGGGCGCGTTCGGGTGCCTCGCCGTCCAGCCCAGGCCGGGACACGAAGTGGAAGGTCGCGATGTTGCGCTGAGCGGTGACGTTCTCGTTGATCCTGGTGATCCAGGCCTGGCGAGAGTAGTCGTCACGGCCGTAGCCGGTGTGATCGAGCAGTGCCACCTTCATGGCGAGGCCCCTTCCGTGTGATGTGCCTCATATCGAGGAACGTAGAACGGCGTTCCTGTCCCGTCCACACCCGGGTGTGCGGTGCCGGTGCTGCCGTGCGTGTTGGTGGAGGAGACGCTGGCGTTCTACGAGGCGCTGGGGTTCGAGGCGACCTACAAGCAGCGCAAGCCGTACGTCTACCTGGCGCTGCGGTGGAGTGGGCGCGACGAGCCGGACGAACTGGAGTACGGCGGCTCGAAGAAGCTGACCGGCCTGGCCCGCGCGCTCGACAACGCCCGGATCCTGCGCGAGTTCAAGAACGATGACCGGCAGGCGTTCCGCGCGCTCAAGTCCGCGGTGCGCCGGCACGGTGCGAATGCCCCTGCGGTCGAGCGGGGCCTCGCCCTGTGCCACCTCATCGACCTGGCCACGGTGCTCGGCGAGCCCGCCGAACCGTGGATCGCCGATCTGCGCGCGCTGGAGCTCACCGCCGGCGACCGGCAGCGCATCGAGTCGGAACTCGGCCTGCTCGCCGGACTGCGGGAGTGGCTTTCCTGAGCGGGAGCGAGGCGTTTCAGCGACGGATCAGGGTCGATTCAGACCGCTGTGAGAGCGTGTGCCCACGCGAAAGGAGGTGGCGTTGGAGCCTCGATCAGCGGTCCACGGGTTCACTGCCGTTGTCCCCGAGACGCTGGATTCTCGCGCGTACGCCGTCGGCATCCGTATGGCCGAGGTCGGTGAGGATGTCCAGGGCTCGTCTCCAGGCGTCCCGTGCCGCGTCGGCCTGGCCGGCGGCGAGGTGGCTGTCGCCCATGTTCGTCAGCGCGTCGGCCAGCTCGTGGCGGTCGTCGAAGTCCCCGAGCAGGGCGGCGGCGTTCTCGTAACAGGTGATCGCCTCCTGGTGATGGCCGAGGTGACGGCGGACGTATCCGAGGCTGTCCCAGGTGGCGGCCTCGCCGCGCCGGTCACCGATCTCGCGTTGCAGGGCGAGCGCCTGCTCGCAGTGGGTACGGCCCTTGTCGTAGCTGCCGAGCTGGGCGTACAGCCACCCGAGATTGTTGAGTGCGCGGGCCTGCCCGATCCGGTATCCGCTCAGTACGTACAGGGTGAGGGTGGCCTCCGCCTGACGGAGTCCTTCCTGGCGGTGGCCCAGCGACCACAGGACCCAGGCGAGGGTCCGGGTGGTCTCGGCCTGGCCGATGAGGTCATCGTGGTCGGTGAAGTGCTCGAGGGCACTGACCAGGTGGAGGTTCGCCTCGTCGAGGCGGCCCAGCTTGATGAAGGCACGGGCGAGACCTCTGTGGGCGTAGGCCCGTCCGGACTGGTCGCCCGCCCGGGTCGCCGCCGACAGGCCGGTAGTGTGCGCGGCGGCCAGGTCGGGCCAGCGTCCCTGCCGGTCGAGGAAGTCGTCCATGGTCCAGGCGAGCTGCCAGGCGTGGCGCGGGAATCCGGTGTCAGCGGCCGGGTTGAACGCGGCGAGCACCTGGCTGGATTCGGTGGACAACCAGGTCATGGCCGCCGCGTAGTCCGCCAGGAGCTCCGGGGTGACTCCTGGGACGGGCGCAGGAGGATCCAACGGTCTGCGGTTCGGCATCACCAGCAGGGCGGCGGCGTGGGCGGTGTGCAGATAGTGGTCGAACAGGCGGTGCCTGGCCGCACTCCGTTCGCCGGCCGGTTCGGCGGTGTGGGCGAGTTCGGCGGCGTAGGCGGACAGCAGGTCGTGGAAGACGTACCTGCCCGGAGCGTGCTCCATGATCAGGTGGACGCGGGCGAGTTCGGCGAGCAGCCCGCGCACCTGCGCCTGAGGCAGTGCGGCGAGGCTGGCCACCGCCGCGACCGCGAGCTCCGGCCCCGGGTGCAGCCCGAGCAGCCGAAACAGCCGCGCCGCCGCAGGACTGAGCGTGTTGTACGACCACGAGAACACCGCACGGACGTCGGTGATCGAGGCGTCCCCGGTGAAGGCGTCCAGTTGGTCACGCGTTTCGCGCAGTTGGCGGACCAGGTCGGCGAGGGAGAAACCGCGATGAACGGCGGCACGCGCGGCGACGACGGCCAGGGCCAGCGGCAGACGGGCGCACATGGCGACCAACTCGTCGAGCGCCGCGGGTTCGGCGACCGCTCGCTCCGCGCCCAGGCGCAGGGTCAACAGCTCCTTCGCCTCGGTGCCGGACAACAGGTCCAGGGCCAGCAGGTGAGCGCCTTCCGCGGCGACCAGGCTGGAGAGCTGGTTACGGCTCGTCACGATGACGACGTTGCCTGGCGAGCCGGGGAGCAGCGGGCGGACCTGCTCGGCGTCGCGTGCGTTGTCCAGCAACACCAGCATGCGACGATCGGCGAGCAGGCTGCGGTAGAGCGCGGCCTGCGCGTCGACCGCGCCGGGGATCCGTTGCGGGGACACCTGCAGCGCGTCGAGAAATCCGCGGATCGCCTCGGCCGGGGTGACCGGTGATCCGCTCGGGTCGAATCCGCGCAGGTTCACGTACAACTGCCCGTCGGGGAACCTGTCGCGGACCCGATGCGCCCAGTGCACCGCCAGCGACGTCTTGCCGACCCCCGCGGTGCCCGTGATCACGAGCTGGTACGACGTCTCGGGGGCAAGCGTCCGGTCCAGGAGCGTTAGCGCCTCCGCCCGGCCGGTGAAGCCGGCGACGGCCGCCGGTAGCTGCTGCGCCGGCACCGCCGTGCTCGCAGCCGCCCTGGCCCGGCCGCTGCCGACCGGCTTCGGGGCCGCGACCAGAGCGGAGAGCTCGGATTCCGAGACGGAGAGCGCGTTCGCCAGCATTCGTACCGACCCGATCCGCGGCCGCTGGATTCGGCCGGACTCCAGGCCGCGAATCGTGCCCACGCTCAAGCCCGACCGCTGTGCCAGCTCTTCCTGGGTCAGAAGGGCTTGCTCCCGAAGCGTCCGCACCAAGGTGGAGAGCAGACCCTGTCGGCCGGAATGCGAGGACGTGTCAGGATTACGCATAATCTCTGCGGTCACTCCGGAATTGATGGTGACTTGACGGCTAATTGACTTGATCTGTTCGCGAAGGTTGATCAGTCTAATCCACAGGAACTGATCGGCACCGACGTCGCGGACGTCCGCCGGCGGGTCCTGGTTCGACGGGGAATCTCGGGGAGGCACCACGTTTGTTCTGCATGCTTGCGGCCATCGGAACGGCTTGAAGTTTCCGGCCGGAAGGCGATGACGGTCGCGCCCAGCGGCTCGCGGGCGAAGAAGACACCGGCGGCCCACTGGACGACGCTGCCCGCCCACCCCCCAGCGCGCCGACGTCTCGACTCTGTGGAGCCCGTCGGCCGCCCCTGACCTGACCGGTCAAAGCACCCAGCGGACGAGCGGCTGCCCGCCCTCGCCTTGTCGTTCCTCTTGGACGGTTGCCCCCCCGCCGAACCAGATACCATCACCGAACTGATTGGCAGGTGAACCTATGTGCCGCCACCAGGCATCGAGCACTTTCCCGCCCGGGCCGGTTCTCGTCATGCGATCCGAGGGCGCGGGGTAATGGTGGGCGAGGCGGAGTTCCGCCTGCTCGGACCCGTCGGAGTGTGGGCGGGCAACGCGCCGCTGGGCCCGGTCGCGGCGCAGCAGCGTTCCGTGCTGGCGATCCTGCTGCTGAACGTGAACCGGACCGTGCACTTCGACCGGCTCGCGGCAGCGGTATGGGGACAGGAGGTCCCGATGTCGGCCCGCAACGCGATGCAGGGATACGTGTCGCGGTTACGGAGGGTCCTGCGTGACGTCCCGGACGCCGAGGTGACCACGTCTTCGCCCGGCTACCGGCTCAAGCTCGATCCGCTACGGGTGGACGTTCATCTGGCCCGGCACCTGGTACGGCAGGCCAGAGCCAAGGCGGGCGAGCCGGGCGACGACGCATCGCTCCTTCTCGGCCTGCCCGAGGACGTGCCGGACGACGTCCTCGACGCCGGCAACCTGCTCAGGCAGGCGCTGACGTTGTGGAACGAGCCGCCCTTGGGCGGCGTGGCCGGCTCCTGGCTGCAGGAGACGTTCGGCGCGTCGCTGGAGGAGGAGCGGCTGGCCGCCCTCGAAGATCGCATCGCCATAGACGTGCGTCTGGGCCACCTGCACGGGCCCCTCGCCGAGCTGCCGGTGCTGCTCAAGGAACACCCCTTGCGGGAACGGCTGGTGGCGCTGGCGATGACGGCGTTGCACCGGGACGGACGCCGGGCCGACGCGCTGCGGATCTTCCGCGAGGCCCGCGAGCGGCTGGTCACGGACCTGGGCATCGAGCCAGGAGCCGACCTGCAACGCCTGCACCAGCACCTCCTGACCGTCGAAGGCATCCAGGACACGTCCGTCGCCGCGGACCGGCGCGGCAACACCCCGGCCGCGTCCGCCTTCGCCGTCTGGCGCAGGGACACCCCGGCCGCCGCCGCGGTCAGGCGTGGGGAGAATGCGGCCGTCCCCGTGAAGCAACCGCGGCCGGATCGACACCCGCCCGCATCGGCGCAGGCGCCGCTGCCCAGAGAGCTGCCGGCCGACCTCGCCGCCTTCGTCGGGCGATCGGCCGAGGTGAGGCTCGTGCGTGATCTGCTCGGCCGGGACGCGGCCGATCACGTACGCGTCTGCCAGATCAGCGGCATCGCCGGCATCGGCAAGTCCGCCCTGGCCATCCACGCCGCACACGCCCTCGCGGGCCGCTACCCCGATGGTCAGCTCTATGTGGACCTTCACGGAGCCAGCCCGCACACCACCCCGCTCGACCCGGCCGAAGTGCTCGGCCGCTTCCTGCGCTCGCTCGGCCTGCCCGGCTCCGGGGTACCGGCCGATCTGGAGGAGGCCGCGGCCCGCTTCCGTTCCATGACGCAGGGCAAGCGGCTGCTCGTGGTCCTGGACAACGCCCGCGACGCCGCCCAGGTGCGGCCGCTGCTGCCCGGCAGTCCCACCTGCGCGGTGCTGGTCACCAGCCGCCGGATGCTGACCTCGTTCGACGGCGTGCTGCAGGTGCCGCTGGACGTGCTGCCGGACGGGGACGCCCTGGACCTGCTCACGCGACTGGCGGGCGAGCAGCGCATCACGGCGGAACGCGCCGCCGCCGCCGACCTCGTCCGGCTCTGCGGCGGCCACCCCCTGGCCCTGTGCCTGGCCGCGGCACGCCTCAACGCCCGTCCCTCCTGGCCCGTCTCCCTGCTGGCCGGTCGGCTGACCACGGCCCAACATCGCCTGGACGAGCTGCGCGCCGACGACCGGGCCGTACGCGCCAGCTTCCACGCCAGCTACCAGGAGCTGAAAACCGATCCCGACGGGCCCGCGGCGGCCCGGATGTTCCGGCTGCTCAGCCTGCTCGACGGCCACGACATCGGCCTGCCTGCCGCCGCCGCGCTGGCCGACCTGCCGCAAACGCGCGCGCAACGCCTGCTCGACCACCTCTCCGACGCCCAGCTCGTGGACAATCACGCCCCCGACCGCTACCGCCAGCACGACCTGCTCCGCCTGTTCGCCCGGGAACGGGCGGCCGACGAAGACACCGAACAGGACCGGACGGCCGCCGTGGAACGGGCACTGCACCACTACCTGGCCACCGCCCGCTCCTCGGCGCGCAGACACAAGCACGCCTCCTTCTGGCGCACCGAGATCGGACCCCGGTACCTGGCCCAGCCGGGAACCCCGCTGCACACCCCCGAGGACATGCGTGCCTGGGTGGAACAGGAGGAAGGCAACGTGGTCGCCGCGGTCGGGCAGATGGTCCGTACCGGCTCGGCCGACCTGGCGATGGCGCTGGCCGTGGTGTTCGCGGTGTCGCTGTTCAACCACGGGCTGTGGCTCAGCCAGCTCACGCTGGCCACCTGGGCGCTGCAGGCCGCGCGGCAGAGCGGGGACACGCACTATCAGGCCATTGCCCTCGGCGACCTCGGCTGGTGCGAGCTGTGCCTGGGCAGAAGGGCCGAAGCGATCGGTCACCTGCGCCAGTCCCTGACCGCGCAGGAGGAACTGGGCAATCTCCACCGCCAGGCGTCCGTGCTCGACCAACTCGGCGTCGCCTACCGCGGAGCCGGCCGGTTCGACGAGGCCATCGAGCACCACCTGCGGGCCCTCCACCTCGACCGCGCCGTCGGCGACACCGAATCCATGTGCGCCCGCCTGGCCCATCTGTGTGTGGCCTATCAACGGCTCGGACGCTTCACGGAGGCGATCGACGTGGGCGTCCGCGCCGTCGACCTGCTCGGGACGACCAATGCCACCGCCGACCTGGTCAGCGCCATCGGCAACCTGGCCGAGGCGTACCGGCTCGCGGGGCAGCCCCAGCAGGCGGCCGGGCACTACCGGCGAGCCCTGCACCTCTACCAGGAAGCGGGGTACGCCGGCGACTACCGCGAGGCCGAGATCAGCTGGGGGCTCGGGCACGCCCTGCACGACGTCGGCGACACCAGCCACGAGGGCGAGGCCCTGCGATCGCGCCGGCACGCGCTCTCCATCCTGCGCCGCCTCGGCCTGATCACCCCCGAAGAGCACCACACCATCGACACCAGCGCCACCCCCCTGACACCAGAGGTCATCCGACGCCACCTGTAATAGCCACCAACGAACGCCTAACGCACAAAACGCCCGATGCCCCGGAAAAAGGGCTGAAATGCGAGACGTCAGGCCGTTTCAGAGTGTTTTCAGAGCTTTTCAAGGGCCTTGCCCCAAGATGGTCTACCGCAAACGACCCAGAAGCCCGTCGGGGGCGGGCGGATGCGCCGTGCGCGCTCGACGACCCGCGCGGCAGCCCCCGGCACTTACCGGAAAGTGATCCATTCCATGACACGCGTACGTGCCATGCTCCTGACGGCCGTCGCCATGACGACCATGACCCTCACCGCCTGCGGCACTCTCGTGCCCGCCGACCGGCAAACTTCGGAAGCCGGCATGGCCACCGAACAGCCAAGCCAGAGCTCCACCGCCGAAGGGCCGGGCGAGGGCGACCCGCAGGCGTCCACCAGCCCGGACGAGGCCGCTTCGGACAGTTCGGACGAGGCCGGCTCGGACGAGGCCGCTTCGGCGCCGGGGAAGACGACGAAGGCCGGTACCCGGCTCCAGATCGGTGAGCAGGCGATCCTGCCCTACAGGAACGGCACCATCGGGATCACCGTGACCGCCGTCGAGAAGGGCGATCCGGCCGAGCTCGAGCGGGAGTTCGGGGCTCGGGCCAAGGGCATCGTTCCGTATTTCATCCGCTATACCGTCGCGAACGTGGACGGTGAGGACAGGTCGTTCGCGTCGGCGCCGTACCTGCAGCCGGTCACCGCGACCGGCGGCCCCACCGGCGCCGTGGTGACCGGCAGCATGGACGGTTGTGAGCGGGAGTCGGCCCCGAAGGACTTCGCGCAGGCCGGCGCCACCTTCGAAACCTGCCGGCTGACGGGTGCCCGATCGGGCGTGGAGATCGTGGGCGCGGAGTTCGACGACGACACCTACCGGGACAAGCCCGTGGTGTGGCGCAGGTAGCAGGCTCCCTCCGGCGCCCCGTACCGGCCGTCGGCATGACGCTCACTTGCCGTTGCGCAGGGCGTCAGCGGGCAAGTCGCGCCTGTTCGTCGCGCTGGGCAGGAGCCGGACTGCTCTTCCTCGACAACACCTTGACCCGAAACGAGCCACAGTGTCGAGGAAGAGCACAGAGATCGCGGCACCTCGTCGGAAAGGGCCCGATTGCCCGAGCTCGCGGCGGCGTGCTGCCACCGCACGCCGCACCGGCGTGCGGGATCAGCCGCCGATGCCGCCCTCGGGGCCCTCCCGCGTCACGGGCCCGCCGGGAACGACCTCACAGGGCGCCACCGCGCCGGTCGCGACCCGGACGCTGGCGCTGGCCATGCGGTTGTCCCCGCGTTCCTCGTACCACAGGGTGTAGACGAAGGTCTGGCCCGGCTTGATCTGCTCCGGATGCAGCCTCCAATAGGCCTCCTCGCCGTCTGCGGGCGGCTCTGTGGTGAGCAGGGCAGGATTGTCCGGCAGGTACGTGCCCCGGGGCTCCTTGCACTGCTTGCCGGTCGGCAGGAAGGTGACGCTCGCCCGTACGTCGAGATCGCGCAGCCTGCTTTCGATCACCTCGGGACGCTGGTAGTCCCTGACGTAGATCTTGAGGGATCCGTCCGGTTCGCGGATCACCGCGTTCGCCGGGGTGGCGCCCTGGCCCAGCAGCACGGGGACGCCGATCACCAGCACGGTGGCGACCGCGGTTCCCAGGACGGCCAAGCCCAGCCGACGACGGCGCGGGCCCACCCGTGCTGGTGCGGTTTCCTGTTCGATCATGGTCAGCAGGTGGGCCCTTCTGGCCAAGTGCCGGGCGGTAGGAAGGTCACGTTCTGCTGGAAGCGTCTGGTCTGTCACAGCTTCTCGCCCTTCGTCCGGAGCGCTGAGAAGCGCTCACTCCATCTGTGTCCTGGCTGCGGCTTGGCTTCCCTGCCCAGCAGGTCCTTCAGGCGGCTGCGCGCCCGGGACAGTCGCGACCGCACCGTGCCCACCGGGATGCCCAGAGCGACGGCCGCTTCCTCGTAGGTCAACTCGGACCAGACGCACAGGGCGAGCACCTCGCGGTCCGCCGCCGGCAGCCGGTTCACCATCGCCAGAATCTCGCGCATCCGGTGCTCGTCGTCGATTCGCCCGGCGATGTCCTCGGCGGGATCGG
Source organism: Nonomuraea antimicrobica (assembly GCF_039536965.1). Taxonomy (NCBI): domain Bacteria; kingdom Bacillati; phylum Actinomycetota; class Actinomycetes; order Streptosporangiales; family Streptosporangiaceae; genus Nonomuraea; species Nonomuraea antimicrobica. The sequence goes on from NZ_BAAAZP010000102.1 coordinate 147,676, forward strand.
GCTCGTAGGCTTGGGACGGGAGCTGGTCCAGTGCCGTCCTGTGGCGGCGCAGCGACCGTTGCCGATTCCGTAAGACGTTGTTGGCCACGCCGAGCAGCCAGGGGAGCGCGCTTTCGTGGCGGATTCGCACCTCGCCGCGCCGCCGCCACGCCTCCAGGAACACCACCGAGGTGAGGTCCTCGGCGGCCGACCAGTCCGCGGTGCGGCGGAAGCAGTGGTTGTAGACATTGGGCGCGTACTTGTCGAACAACGTCCCGAAGGCCGCGCTGTCCCCTTCGGCCGCGCAGGACCAAAGCTCGAAGTCAGTACTCACGACTCATCTGTGTCCGCACGTTGAATTCGGTTCCATGAGTAGCCTGCGGGCGCGGTCAGTGTTTCAGGCCGTCACCGTGCAGCAGGCACTCGGGGCAGTGGGGGATCCTCCGGGGCGGAGGCGGATCGTCGGCGACGGCCGTCAGGCAGGTGTCCGTGACCCGGCTGGAACGCTGGGCGAAGAGCACCCGCGGGCCGTACAGGCATATCAGCTTGAGCAGGTAGACGGTGCGTTCGAAGCACTGGTCGTCGGGTTTCAGCACGGCTCGGCACAGCAGCGCCGAGACGGAGCACAGGAAGATCGCCACGGCGAGCCCGATCGCGATGCCGCACACCGTCAGCACGGTGCCGTTCGTGACGATCAGGGCGGTGACCACGATCCCGGAAAGCGCGGGGCGCTTCCTGGCCAAATCGACGACCCGATGGCGTATTCTTTTCTGATGCGGCATGGTAGTTCCCTGCTGTGTCCGTGCGGGCCATCACTTCTCGTCCTTGCCCTAGGCCGAAGTGGTGGCCCGACTCTTTTCCGGGTAGGCGAGCGGATTAGCCTTACATATCCCGATCACCACCTCTCCGACGGGCTGTGGATTCAGGTTTAGCGGTCGGGATCGGAGCCCGTCCACAAGCGGCGACAAGCGCGAGAGATGATCGATTCTGGCGGTCCAAAACGGACACGCGAAAGTTTGCGGACAACGACGGACAGGAACGAACGGATATGCGATGATGGCGTGAGGACACCGTTCAGTCGAGGTCACGCCCCATGCCGTCTCCGCAACGCCGACTTGACCCCTCGATTCCCCGCGAGCGCTTCGCCCTGGAGCTCCAAGATCTGCACCGCGCGGCGGGCAAGCCGACCCAACAGGTGCTGGCGTCCGCGATGCACTGCTCCCACGCGACGGTCTCCGCCATTCTCAACGGCCACCGTTTCCCGTCCTGGGAGCACACCCGCGCCTTCGTGAAGGCATGTGTGGGGGACGAGTCGGAATGGCGCAGGAAATGGATTCAGGCGGACCGGGAGATCAACGCCGACGGAATGCCGTTCGGATCCGAGGTGGCCATTCCGGAGTCGGGCGTCGTACGCCCAGCGTGGTATCTGGACAATGAGCAGTTCTATCTCAACGCGGCCGAGGGGGTCCGCGCCACACGCAGCCGCATTCTGGTCACCTACGTGCGGCAGCGACCACCCGACCATTACACCAGCGATGCCGCCGCCGAATATTTCGCGTCGGTGCTGGACTGGGCCCGCCGGCCGGGGGCGCGGTCCGTGCGCCGCATCATCGGCATTTCCAACCGGGAGATGCGCGACTGGGTGCACCGCCATTACGAGGACACCAAGGACATCCGCAACTACGACGTACGGGTGCTCCGCTGGGAGCTCGAGGCGGACGGCATCAACATGGCGCTCTTCGACGACTCCGCCGCCTTTCTCGCCTTCTCCGGGGTCGCCAGTCAGGAGTTGAGCGGGTTCCGGGTGGACAGCCCCGAGTTCCTGCGCTATTTCGTCGGCTATTTCGACCAGCTCTGGGCGTGCGGCACGGCGCTGGAGCGGTACGTGTCCGCTCAGGACGACGCCCGCCCCCTCTGAACGGGCAGCCGTGGTGGCCCGCCGGGCAGAGGCAAGCATTACCCCCGCTATCGCGTCAGATCACCGGCGGCCGGGCAGGCATCTGGGGTGATGCGGTCCAGTCGGCCCGTATCGGACTGGTTGGGGGAACGCGGGGTCGACGATGAAAGACGAAGCACGGGACGACCCCGAGACCCCGACCGTACGCCGCCGCGAGATGCTCAGCCTGCCCGTCGCCATGGCCTGCGGCTCGGCGGTGCTGACCGCGTGCGGCACCCCGCAACGGGCCGGTGTCACCGCGACGCCCACTCCCGTACCCAGCTCGGAGCAGGCCCAAGAGATGCCGGTCACGCCACCGGAAGACCTCATGCGCGAGCACGGGGTGCTCAAACGGATCCTGTTGATCTACCGGGAGGGCATCCGGCGGATCAACGCCGACGAGCCGGTGCCCGCCCAGCCCCTGCACGCCGGGGCCGGCCTCATCCGCACCTTCATCGAGGACTACCACGAGCAGCTCGAAGAACGTTACGTCTTCCCACGCCTGGTCGAGGCCGGCAAGCTGACCGGCACCGTGGCGGTGCTGGTCCGGCAGCACGAGCGCGGACGCGTACTGACCGGACGCATCCTGGACGCCACCGCCAAGCCCTTCTCCCGGCAAGCCCGTCGAGACCTGGTCTCCAACCTGGCCGCCTTCATCCGCATGTACGAGCCGCACGAGGCCCGCGAGGACACCGTCGTCTTCCCCGCCATGCGGGACGTCATCCCGCCCAAGGAGTTCAGGGAGATGGCCGAGACGTTCGAAGACGAGGAGCACCGCCGTTTCGGCGCGGTCGGCTTCACCGGCATCGTCGGACAGGTCGCCGACATCGAGAAGTCTCTCGGCATCTACGACCTCAACCAGTTCACACCCCGCGTATGACCCGACTGGAGGCGAGCCCGGACCCGCTTCGGCACGGGGGTTCGCGGAGTCGGTCCTCGATCGCTTGTCGCAAGCTCAGCGGCAGTGGATGCGGCGGCCGGTGATCCGGTGCGGCACGATGCGGAGGTAGAGGTGGCGCTCGCCCCCCGCCCACGGACTGACGTCGGCCTCGGCGACCTTCTCCACCTCGTCCGGCGGCACGTGGTGGGCAGGGCCCTGGACGAGGACGCTCCAGCCCTCCCGCCGGACCTCGTCGAGCCGGTCCACCTGGAAGCCGATCTTGATCTCCACTCCTTCCACGCCGGTGCGCAGGCCCTGGTCCATGGGGCCGCCGTAGGCGGTGCGGAAGACGATGGCGCCGCCGTGGAGCCGGTAGTTCACGGGTAGCACCGTGGGCCCGTCCAGGCTGTTGAACGCCACCCGGCCGATGCCGCCAGGGGCGATCAGACGCAGGCACTCCTCGGGTTCGAGTACCTCCAGAACCGCGTTCGGGGCGGCGTGGCCGGGACCGGGCGGCCGGTCGCGGCCGCCGCCCCGCAGGTCTTCGACGGTCGTTTCGAGGGCGGCGGCCAGGCGGGCCACCGTTCCGGGGTCAGGGATGCCCAGATGGCTTTCGAGGTACTGGACGTATCCGGCGGACATGTCGGCCCGATCGGCGACCTGCTCCGGAGTGAGGCCGAGTCTGTGGCGGTGATGGCTGATGCGCCGCCCGAAGTCCCCGTTGCCTGTCATGAGCGTGTCCTCCCTGGTCATGGCCATGAAGCTACCCATCGGCCCCTTCGCTAGACAGAGCCCTTCGGCCCGCGCCTCACCGACCTCCGGCCCTGCCCACCGTGATCGACGGCGTTCACCGTCGGCATCGACCAGAGATCACCTTCGACAAGGACGATCTCCTCATCGTCGGCCCCGGGAGGTGAGCCGCCAGGAGCCGGGCCAGGGACGCTCGTCGCGCAGGCGCGCTGCGTCCTCACGGGTGCGGGGCCGTCCGGCCAGGTCGAAGGTCCTGGGAAGAAGCCGGTCAGATGGGAAGGCTGGTGGTGTGGAGCGTCTGTGGTCGATGGCCTTCCTCGCCTTCACAGTGGCCGCCCTGGCCGTCGGGGGCGCACTGAGCCTGGCCGGACTGTCCGGCTGGGGCGACGTGGTGCTCGCGGCGGGAACGATCGTGGCCATCGTCCCGGCGTCGTGGTGGGTGTTCTCGGCGCTGCGCGCGGGCCGGCTCGGGGTGGACGCGATCGCGGTGCTCGCCCTGGTCGGGACGCTGGCCGTACGCGAGTACCTGGCGGGTGCGCTGATCGCGGTGATGCTGGCCGGCGGGCGGGCGCTGGAGCAGTACGCCATGCGCCGGGCGCGGGGTGACCTGACCGCGCTGTACGAGCGGGCGCCCCGCTGGGCGCATCGGTACGAGCGTGACGGCCCCCGCAGAGTGGACGTCTCCACGTTGTCGCGGGGTGATCTGCTGCTGGTGCCCGCAGGGGAGATGGTGCCGGTCGACGGTGTGATCATGAGAACCGCGGCGATGCTGGACGAGTCGGCCCTCACCGGTGAGGCGCTGCCGGTGGAGCACCCGGTCGGCGAGAACGTACGCAGCGGCGTCGTCAACGCGGGACCGGCCTTCGACCTGCGGGCCACCAGTACGGCGGAGGAGAGCAGCTACGCCGCCGTGGTGCGGCTGGCGCGGGAGACCGAGGCGGACAGCGCTCCGGTGGTGCGGCTGGCCGACCGGTTCGCCGCCTGGTTCCTGCCCGTGACGTTGGCGCTGGCGGGGCTGGCGTGGGCGTGGTCGGGGGAGGCGGTGCGGGCGGTCGCGGTGCTGGTGGTGGCCACCCCCTGCCCGCTGCTGCTGGCGGCGCCCGCCGCGATCGCCTCGGGGCTGTCGCGTACGGCACGCCGGGGCGTGGTCGTGAAGGGCGGCGGCGCGCTGGAGACACTGGGCCGCGCCCGCACGCTCGTCCTGGACAAGACGGGCACCCTTACCCAGGGGTGTCCCGAGGTCGTGGACGTCGTCGCGGCCGAGGGCTTCACCGTCAGGGACGTGCTGGGGCTGGCCGCCGCGGTGGATCGGATGTCCTCACACGTGCTGGCCGCCGCCATCGCCCGCGCCGCGGAAGTACGGGGCGCGGAGCGGTTCGGCGCCGAGCGGGTGCACGAGGAGGTCGGAAGCGGCACGACGGGGACGGTCGGCGGCCGGCTGGTGCAGGTGGGAAAGGCGCCGAGAGGGCTGGACTCGACGTGGATGGCGGCCCAGCGGGCCAGAGCCGCGCTCGACAGCGCGATGACCGTCTGGGTGAGCGTGGACGGCGGGGTCGCCGGAGTGATCCTCCTTCGTGACGCGGTGCGCGCGGACGCCGGCCGTACTTTGCGCAGGCTCCGCTCGTCGGGCATCGAACGCGTGGTGATGCTCACCGGCGACCGGGCTGAGGTCGCCGAGAGCGTGGCGGCCGTGCTCGGCATCGATCGGGTGCTCGCGGAGCGTACGCCCGAGCAGAAAGTGGCGGGAGTCCGCGAGGAGGCCGTCCGCGCGCCGACCGTCATGGTCGGCGACGGCGTCAACGACGCACCGGCCCTGGCCGCCGCACAGGTCGGGGTGGCCATGGGGGCGCGCGGATCGGCGGCCTCCACCCAGGCGGCCGACGTGGTGCTGACCACCGACCGGCTCGATCGGCTGGCCGACGCCATGGACGTGGCCCGGCGCGCCCGGCGGATCGCGGTGCAGAGCGCGGGAGCCGGGATCGGGTTGTCGCTGGTCGCGATGGTCGCGGCGGCCCTGGGCGCCATTCCGCCGGCCGCCGGCGCCCTCCTTCAGGAGGCCATCGACGTCACGGTGATCCTCAACGCGCTGCGCGCCCTGCGCCCCGTCAGGGGCACCCGCGTGCAGGTGGACGCTCCCACCGACGCGCTGCTGCACCGTTTCGACCGCGAGCACGCCGCCCTGCGGCCCGCGCTGGAGCTGCTCCGTGAGGCCGCCGACGCGCTTGATCGCCCGTCGCCGTCGACGCTGCCCCTGCTGCGGCACGTCCACGACGTGGTGTCCCGCGAGATCCTGCCGCACGAGCAGGCCGAGGAGCGGTATCTGTACCCGGCGATGAGCAGGCTGCTCGGCGACCCCGAGGCGACCGTGACCATGAGCAGGGCGCACGCCGAGATCAACAGGCTCGCGGGCAGGCTGGGCCGCCATGTCGAGCTGGCGGGGGCGGCGGGGCCGGGGCCGGAGCAGATCGACGACCTGCGGGCCTGCCTGTACGGGCTGCACGCCGTGCTCACCCTGCACTTCGCACAGGAGGAGGAAGCGTACTTCTCGCTGATCGGCCGGGCCGAGTGAGGGGGGCGGATGCGATCGAGCCCGGGTAGGGTGGGTGCATGCTTTGACGCCTGCCCGGTGATCGGGCGCCTCCGTGACCTCCTTCGTTCGTCGTAGATCGACCCTGGACCCACGAAGGAGATGTCTTCCATGAACACGTCCATCGACGTTCCCGATCCGTTCGCCGCGTCCTATGGCGCGAACGGTGCCGAGGCGCGCGCTTGGCTCGCCGAGCTGCCTCGTCTCGGCGGCGAGTTCCTGGAGCGTTGGGAGCTGCGGCCCGACGGCCCGGCCGCGTACGGCATGGCCTCGCTGGTCCTGCCCGTGCTTCAGCCCGACGGGGCACCCGCCGTGCTCAAGCTTCAGCAGCTCCGGGAGGAGACCGCCGGCGCCGCCCCCGGGTTGCGGGCGTGGGACGGCGGCGGCATCGTACGCCTGCTCGACTACGACGAGCAGAGCGGCACGCAGTTGCTGGAACGCCTGGACGCGGCCCGGCCGCTGTCGTCGGTGGCCGATGACGACGCGGCCATGCGGATCCTGGCCGAGCTGATGGCCCGCCTGACCTCGGTTCCCGCCCCCAAGGGCCTGCGACGACTGTCCGACGTCGCCGCGGCCATGCTGGAGCAGGTCCCGCAGGCCCTGCCGGTGCTGCGCGACCCTGGGGAGCGGCGGCTGGTGCGCACCTGTGCGTCCGCCGTGGCCGAGCTGGCCGGAGAGCCCGGCGACCGCCTGCTGCACTGGGATCTGCACTACGACAACGTCCTGGCGGGGGAGCGGGAGCCCTGGCTGGCCATCGACCCCGAACCGCTGGCCGGCGACCCGGGGTTCGAGTTGCTGCCGGCACTGGACAGCCGGTGGGAGGAGGTGGCGGCCACCGGTGACGTGGCTCGCGCGGTGCTGCGCCGCTTCGACCTGCTCACCGAGGTCCTCGGTCTCGACCGGAGCCGGGCGGTCGGCTGGAGTCTCGGCCGCGTGCTGCAGAACGCGCTTTGGGACATCGAGGACGGCAAGGCCACGCTCGAACCTGCCCAAGTGGCGATCGCCCTGACGCTGCTGCGCCGGAGAGAACCGGCCACCTTCCGCTAACCTTGTTTGTCAAGACAAAACATTTTGTCGGCAGGTCCGCCGCACCGCTTCGAGCAGGTGACGCAGCATCGGGGACGGCGGGTCGGGCGGGACGGCGAGCGAGGTGGTCAGGCGGAGGCCGGCCAGCGGGCGCAACGCCACCCGCGACATCGTCGGCAAGCCGCCGACCTCGTAGAACACCGTCCAGGACGGCGGATCGGCGGCGATCTCCGCCAAGGTCTCCTGAAAGCCGCGGAACGGCGGGCCCGTCACCGGTTCGACGCCCGCCGCCCGGAACGCGTCGAGCACGAGGTCGTGGAAGGGCGGGTTGGCGGCGCGGGGCGCGAGCCGCAGCGGCAGGTGCGCGAGCCGCGCGATGTCGAGCTCCGGCTCGGCGGCCAGCGGGTGGTCGACCGGGAGCGCGACCATGAGCGGATCGTCCCAGACAGGCAGCAACTCCAGCCCGGGTACGCCGGCCGAGGCCCGCACCAGCGCCGCGTCCAGCTCGCCGGAACGAACGGCCGCGAGCCGCTCGGTGACCGGCAGACTGCTCAGCCGGACCTTGAGCCGGGGCGCGATCGCCGACAGCGCGTTCAGCGTCCGGTAGAGCCGGTCGCTGGGGCCGCGTACGACGCCGAGCCGGAGCACGCCCTCATCGCCTGCCACCACGTCGGCGGCGGCCCGGCGCAGCCGCCTGGTCGCGGCGAGCACGGCACGCGCCTCGGTGAGCAGCCGCTCGCCGTCACCGGTGAGCCGTACGTGCCGCGTCGAACGGTCGAACAGCCGGACGCCCAGCTCGCGTTCCAGCCGGCGTACCTGCTGGCTCACCGCGGACTGCACGATGCCGATCCGCTCGGCGGCTCGGCCGAACCCGCCCTCGTCGGCGACGGCCACGAAGTATTCCAGTTGCCGCAGTTCCACCTGCGTGCCCATTCATCTCGATTCGTGATTACCACAGTCGTCAACTGCTTCTACCTCGCCATTCATTCCTGACGTGCAATGGATGACGTTTCCAGTAGAAGGGACCACCATGACCGTTTCCGATACCGCCCTCGTCGTACATCCGGGGGAGGCGGCCACGGCGTCACTGGCGCACGGCGGGTTCGACCTGCTGGCCGACGGGGGCGCGGTCAGCGCCAGCCGGCTCACGCTCGGCACGGGCGCCGACGGTGCCCGGCCGCACCGCCATCTGCTGTCGTCGGAGCTGTTCTACGTGCTCGACGGGGCGATGAGGTTCTACCTCGGCGGTGACCTGGTCAACCTGGCCGCGGGCGGGCTCGTCGTCGTGCCGCCGGGTCTTCCGCACGCGTTCGGGGCGGCCGACGGCCGTACGGCCGAGGTGTTCGTGGTGCTGAGCCCGGGGATCGAGCGGTTCGGCTACTTCGAACGGCTCGCGGCGATCAGCAGGGGCGAGGCCGCGTTCGAGTCGCTGCTGCCCGAGCAGGACCGTTACGACGTGCACTTCGTCGACGTGCCCGACTGGCGGGTGGCCCGATGAGCGCTTCCCACGCCGCCACGGGCCGCGTGGCAGAGGGCGGTGTGACGGCTGCGCCGGGTGGGGCACTGTCTCGCGGGCTGCGGATCGGCCTGCTGTTCGGCCCGACCGTGTTCGGTGTCACGGCGGCGGGCGTGGCGCTGCCGCAGGTCTCCGCCGCCCTGGAGGCCGGGTCTGCCGCGGTCGCCTGGGTGCTGATCGCGCACGCACTCGCGCTCGGCGTCGGCACGGCGCTGTTCGGGCGCTTCGCCGACTCCTGGGGCGTACGCACGTCTCTGCTCGCGGGCTCGGCCGTACTCGCGGTGGGCGCGATCGCCTGCGTCGCCGCGCCGAACCTGGGCGTACTGGTGGCCGGGCGGCTCCTGCTGGCCACGGGCTCGGGCGCGATGGCCGCCGGTGGCCTCGCCCTGCTCGCGATGACCGCCCCGGAGCTGCGGGCCCGATGCCTGGCCGTGTACGGCGCCGTGATGGCGGTGTTCGCGGCGGCGGCGCCCCTGCTGGGCGGCCTGGTGACGGCCTGGCCGAGCTGGCGGGCCACGGTCGCGCTGCCGGTGCTGTCGCTGCTCGCGGTGCCGTTCTGCCTGCCGCTCGTCACGCGGCCGGGCAGCGGGCAGCGCATCGACTACGCCGGGGCCGCCGCGCTGGCGGGCGCGGCCGGCGCGCTGCTGGTGGCGATCCAGTCGGGCACGCTCGGCCTGCCGGGGCCGGTGGCCATCGGGCTGGCGGCGGTCGCGCTCCTGCTCGGCGCGTGGGTGCTGCGCCGAAAGGACGGGTTCGTGCCGCGCCCTGTGGTGGCCGACCGGCGGTTCGTGCTCGCCATGGTGATCGGGGTCGGGATCTTCGGCGGGCTGTTCGCGACCATGTACGCCGTGCCGCAACTGCTGGCCCGTGAGTACGGGTGGAGCGTCCTGGAGGTGGGCGCCGCGCTGCTGCCCGGTGCCGTCGTGGGCGCGGTCGGCTCCCGCATGGCGGGGTCGCTGACCGCCCGCTGGGGGCGGACGGTGCTGGCGGGCGTCGCCGCCGCCGCCGGGCTCACGCTCGGCTACGCGGGTCTGGCCGGGGGTGGTCCTTGGCCGGTGGTGGTGGGCGCCGCGCTGGGGCTGGCCGCGTTCGCGGTGGCCCAGGTGGTGCTGACCGCCGAGATGTCGGGACGGATTCCGCCACCGCAGCGCGGCGCGGGCATGGGGTTGCTGAACCTGACCTTCTTCGTGGGCGGCGGTGCCGGATCGGCGATCTGCGGCGCGCTGGCGGGCCCGCTCGGGCTCACCGCGGCGCTGGCGGTGGTGGCGGTGTTCCCGCTGGTCGCGGCGGTGGTCGCGGTCGCGTCCCGCTGACGGGCCGCATGAAGGTCGTCAAGGCACGCCAGGGTCTCCCCTGCCGTGGGTCAGGCAGGGGACGTCCAGGGCGTGCAGCACGACGAGTTCGACCCACGCCGTCCGGCTCACGGCTTGCGGGCGACTCCGCACATGGCGCTCACCACTGTGGCCGGCTCGTCCCAGCGGTCCGGCTCGGGGTGCCACTCCGGCGTGGGCACCACGCCGGGCTCCACCAGCTCCAGACCGGTGAAAAAGCCGGCGATCCGCTCAGGAGAGCGGAGCTGGTAGGTGTTGGCGGAGCTCTTGTTGTACGCGGTGACCGCCTCGATCAGGGCCGGGTTGGTGTTCGTACCGTCACTCAGCGCCAGGTGGCTGCCGGAGGCGAGGGGCTCGAGCAGCCGGTCGATGACGCCCTGCGGATCGTCGTCGTCGGTGAGTTGCCCGGCGATGCTCAGCATCATGACCGCGACCGGCCGGGACAGGTCGAGCGTCCTGCCCGCCTGCTCCAGGATCAGGCCGGGCCGGCGGACGTCGGCGTCGACGTAGTCCGTGGCGCCTTCTGGCGTGCTGGCGAGCAGGGCCCGTGCATGCGCCAGCACGATGGGGTCATTGTCCACGTAGACGACCCGCGAGTCGGCCGCGAGTCTCTGCGCGACCTCATGCGTGTTGTTCGCCGTGGGCAGCCCGGTGCCGATGTCCAGGAACTGCCGGATCCCGGCCTCCCGCACCAGGTAGCGCACGGAGCGGACGAGGAACTCGCGCTGCAGCCTGGCGACCATCGCGAAGTCGGGGAACAGCCGCAGCAGGGTCTGGCCGGCCTCGCGATCCACCTTGAAGTGATCCTTGCCGCCGAGCAGGAAGTCCCAGACCCGCGCGGAATGCGGCACGGTGGTGTCAACGCGGTTCCAGACTGATGCGTCCGCATTGCTGTCACTCACATTGGAGCATTTTTCCATATCAATGATCTCGAATGTGCTCTATTGCCCTACTTCGATAAAGTTGCCGAGGCTCTGTCCGAGGCGGCGGCCGGCCTCGCGCTGTCGTGACCCGGCGTGCTCAACGACGGGCGTCCCCGATGGCGCGGGCGGCGTTGATCAGGCCGATGTGGCTGAGTGCCTGGGGGAAGTTGCCGATCGCCTCCCCCGTGGTGGCGTCCACCTCCTCGCTGAGCAGGCCGACATCGTTGGCGCAGGAGGCGGCGGTCTCGAACGCCCGCCTGGCCTCGGTGTCCTGACCGAGGAGGGCCAGCGCGTGGGCGAGCCAGAAGGTGCACAGCAGGAAGGTGCCCTCCCGGCCCGGCAGCCCGTCGGCGGAACGGTAGCGGTGCACCAGTCCTCTCACGTCTGTCAGTTGGGTGGCGACCGCCTGCACGGTGGAGCGGATTCGCGGGTCGTCCGGCGGCAGGAACCCGACCAGGGGCATCATCAGGGTGGCGGCGTCGAGATGGGTGCCGTCGAACGTCTGGGTGAAGGCGCCCGCCTGCTCGTTCCAGCCGTGGCTCAGGATCGCGGCATGGATCTCGTCGCGGACGCGCGTCCAGTCGGCGACCCGGGAGGCGGCTCCCAGCACGGGGGCCAGGGTGATCGCCCTGTCCAGCCCCACCCAGCACATCAGCTTGGAGTGGGTGAAGTGAGCGTTGGGGCCGCGGATCTCCCACAGGCTCTGATCCGGCTCCTGCCAGCGGCGCGCGGCGGTCTCGGCCACCCCGATCAGCAACGAGCGGGTGAGGGGGTCGAACGGGCCGAGGTCCCGGTAGGTCTGGTGGGCGGCGTCGAGCAGTTCGCCGTACACGTCGAGCTGACGTTGTCGCCAGGCGTCGTTGCCGACCCGTACGGGGGCGCTGCCCCGCCACCCCCGCAGATGCGGCAGCCGCCGTTCGCTCAGGTCGCGCTCGCCGCCGATGCCGTACATGATCTGCAGGTCCGGGTCCGTGTCGGCCTGGGTCGCGCACGCGCGGGACAGGAAGGTGAAGAAGGCGGTCTCCTCCTCCTCGCAGGTGGCCGTGTTCAGTGCGTGCAGGGTGAAGCTGGCGTCGCGGACCCAGGTGTAGCGGTAGTCCCAGTTGCGCTCCCCGCCGATGCTTTCCGGCAGGGAGGTGGTGGCCGCCGCCACGATGGCCCCCGTCGGGGCGTAGGTCATCGCGCGCAGGACCCGGCCGCTGTGGTTGACGTGCCGGCGCCAGGGTCCGTCGTAGTCGGCGTGCCCGCGTGACCAGGAGCGCCATCCCGCGACGGTGTCGCGTATCCGGCGCGCGACGGCCCATGAGGTACGGCGCGGCGGGTCGGGTGCCCAGGCCGGGCCGGCCTGCAGGGCCAGACCGACGCTCTGTCCCGCGCGCAGGGTGAGACCGGCGTCCGCGACCGAGCCGCTGGTCCGGAACTCCACCGGGCTGGACAGGGTGAGCACGTCGGCGCCGCCACGGGCGATCAGGCCGCCGCCGACCGGTTGCATCAGCGGGCGGACGAGGCCGTACTCGGGCCGGGGCGCGTACACGATCTCCACGGGTACCCGCCCTTCCGTGCAGGTGAGCCGGCGAAGGAGCAGGCCGGGCGATGACGTGCCCAGCGCGTGCCCGCGTTCGCCACGGCCCAGCGCGAGAGCGTCCAGGAGCACCAGAGTGCCGCCGGGTGTCCGGAACGTGGTCTCCAGCACGAGGGTGTCCTCGACGTACCGGCGGGTCACCTCGGCCGGACAGGCTGGCCGGATTGTCCAGTGGCCGGCGTCTTCGTCCAGCAGTCGGGCGAAGAGCGCCGGGCTGTCGAAACGTGGCAGGCACAGCCAGTCGACAGAGCCGTCGGACGCGACCAGCGCGGCGGACCGGCAGTCCGACAGCATCGCGTAGTCGCCGATCGGCCGGGTGCTCAACGGCCGGCCCGCCCCGCGAGCAGGCGCCGCAGCACGTAGAGCAGTGCCGAGGCGGCGAAGAGCACCAGGGTGACCGCGATCCATCGGGTGAGATAGGGCATGGTGCTCAGGGCGACCGCCGCCCGGTAGTTGGGCTCGGCGCCGCGCAGGATGAGCGGAGACCACACCAGCAGCAGCAGACCGGAGAACGCGGTCGGCACGCGCAGGTGGTTGATGAGAGCCGGCGGCCGCCTCGGCGGCCGTGGTCGAGGCCGAGCGGCCGTACGGCCACGGCGACGGGTAAGCGCGGTGGAGGACCTGGCGGCGAAGTCGGCGGCGGAGTAAACCGGGAACAGCACCAGATCGTGAAAGATGACGGCTCCCACGAACCACACCAGAAAGCCCGGCCAGATCCCCACGTCGACCACCCGGATGGTGGCGTAACCGGCGACCAGGAAGCAGAGGGCGAGTGCGAGCAGGTGCCACAAGGGGGCGCCGTAGATCCTCGCCCACCGGCTGTGGCCGTTCAAGACCTCTCCTGGGTGAAGTCGAGCTCGCGCACCCACTTCGTGTTGTGCACTCCCGGCGCGTTGGGGACGATGACCCGCGCCGGGTATCCGTGGTCGAGCGACAGATCGGCGCCGTTGACCCGGAGCGCCAGCAACGAGCGCGGGTCGGCGACCTGCGCGGCGCTGAGCGAGGCCGTGCCGAAGTAGCCGACGCGTTGCAGCGACCTGGCGGTGACACCGGTCGAGCCGGGCTGGACCCCGGCGAGGCGGGCGAGGTCGGCCAACCGTACGCCGGTCCAGGTCTGGACGGTCGACCAGCCTTCGACGCAGGCGATCGGCAGGGCGTAGGTGTACAGCGGCATCGCCAGCAGGTCCGCGCGGGAGAACTCCCTCCGGCTCGGTCCGGTGAGTGTGAGCCGCCAGGACTCACCGGTCTGGTCCGACGTGACGCCGAGGCTCGCCGCTGTCTTGTTGACCTGGAAGTCGTTCGGGCCCGGACCGTAGTAGCGCCCATGGGGAGCGAGCAGCGCGGTACGACGCAACGGCCCGTCGATGCACTGGCCGACGGACAGGCCGAACATGACCAGCGAGCCGCCCCCGGCGAAGGCCAGCAGTCCGCGCCTGGACATCGTGGCGGGCGCCGGGTCGGTGGGGACCAGGCCGTCGGGGTCCGGCGGCTCCGGGCGGGTGTCCGCCACGGAGGTGCGCAGATAGTCGCGCAGGCCGTACGTCCGCAGGGTGTGGATGACGCGGGGCAGCTTGATGACGACGTGCACCACGAAGGCGGCCATGAAGATCCAGGCGCCGTAGAAGTGGGCCGGGTAGAAGGAGAACGGAAAGACGTAGAAGAGCTGGACGTTGAGTATCCCGGTCACGAACTGGAACACCGCGCCACCGACCAGCAGCAGCAGGCTGGCCCGCTCGACGACCTCCGCCACGGACCGGGCGGGCGGCCAGGAGAACAGCTTGGGGATGACCGACCACAGCTTGGCCAGGAGTATCGGCACCAGCGTCAACCCGCCGATGACGTGCACGCCCTGGGTGACCCGATACAACCAGACCGGGTCCGTGGGCCAGTCGAACAGGTAGAAGCCCAGCAGGCCCCTGCCTGGGGTCATGTCGTTGCCCGGCAGCCGGGGCTCGTAGGCGGCGTACGACACCAGGCCGGTGATCGCGACGAGGGTGATCCCGGCCAGCAGGATCAGCCCGAGCACCGAGGTCAGCCAGGGGCCGCGGAGCGGGCTGCGCCAGAACTCCGGCCGGAACGGCCCTGGCGGTCCGCTCCACCCCCTCAGGCGCGCGGCCAGGCTGCCCTTCTTGCCGGGCTCGAACTCGTGATCGTGCCCACGCGACGCATCCGGCACCGGTCCCCCCGAAATCCAATGTCGGCTGTCCGGTCTCCTTCACCGAAAACGCTTCTTCCAAAGCAACGCCACGGCACCCATTCGGCAATGTCCGGCTGCTCGCCGTACGGAAACCCGTGGAGAGACGCCTCCGCGGATTCGCGAACTACGCCGCGAGTGCGGTGAGGAGAGCGTCTGTGTCCTTTTTGACCCGTCCGCCCTGCACGACGATCCGGATCGCCTCGGGGTCGGCGAGAGAGTGGATGCTTCGGAACGGATGCGACCTCGTGACGACCAGGTCGGCGAGCTTGCCGGTTTCGATGGTTCCCAGCTCGGCATCGAGGCGGAGCAGCTCGGCCGCGTTTCGTGTCCCCGTCTGGAGGGCCTGCCAGGGCAGCAGCCCGAGGTCGACGAGGTGCCCGAGCTCCGTCAGATTCCGGCCGTGCGGGAACAGCGCCGCGTCGGTGCCCAGTGCGACCTTGACGCCGGCGCCTATCGCCCTGGCGAGGTGCTCCTGTGCGATCTTGAACCACTCCACCCGCTTGGCGTAGACGAACGGCGACATGTGGCCGGGCTCCGGAAGGTTCAGCGCGGTGCTCAGTGTCGGGACCAGGAAGGTCCCGTGTTCGAGCATGAGATCAATGCCCTCCGCGTCGATCCCGGTGCCATGTTCGACACTCGCCGCTCCGCCGCGGATCGCCTCCAGGATGCCTCGCGCCCCGTGCGCATGCGCGGCCACCGGCTGTCCCTGGCGACGCGCCGCCTCCTTGACCACGATGCGGACCTGGTGCTCCGGCACGCCGATGTCGTCCGGCGAATCGGAATGGCTCGCGACCCCGCCCGTGGTGCAGATCTTCAGAACGTCCGCTTCGGCACGGACCAACTCGCGCACCACGCGGCGAATCTCGTCATCGCTGTCCGCGATACGACTGGCCGCGGAGTACGCGCCGCCGATCTGGGTTCCGTTGGGAAGACAGAGATCAGCGTGCCCGCCGGTCGGCGAGATCGCGCTCACCGCGAGGTGCAGGCGTGGACCGTCGACAAGACCCTCGGCGATCGCGTGGCGGTAGCCGGCGTCCAGGCCGCCCAGGTCTCGCGCGGTCGTGATCCCGGCCTCCAGCGTCTGCCGGATCGTACGCGCGGTACGCAGGTGGCTGTGGGTTTCGAAGCGGGCGAGCGCCGCGAGCGGCGACTCCTCCCCGGCCAGGCCGAGGTGCACATGTGTGTCGATGAACCCCGGCAACACGTAGGCGCCACCGAGTTCGACCGTAACCGTCTCGCGAGGTACGTCCGCCGGTTCCCTACGCGGACCGACGTAGACGATCCGATCTCCCTGGATCCCCAGCTCGCCATCCTCGACGAGGTGCTCACCGGTGCCATCCCAGATCGTGCCGCCCACCAGGCGATAGCGGCCTGTGTGGGCAGGGACCATGGGGAGTCTGGCCTTGTTCGACATGGATAACCTCTTTTCCGTTTGAGCATGGGCAGGTGACGGGACGGCAAGCCGAGCAGGAACATGGGGCGTACACGCCGCCGCCAGAATTTGGGCGCGCAGAAGCCGGCCCAGGGCATTCGTCGGCCCCGGCCTGACGAATCGGGTGAGAACGGAAAGGCTCGCTCAGGCGTTGGGATACAGCGGTGGAGAAGCCGCTACGGCCCGCGCGACACGGGCCATGACCTCCTCGGTCAGCTTTTCCCTCCTCGCCATCGTGCGATAGAAGACGAATCCGCCCAGCATGTCGAGCACCGCGTCGAGATCTGTCTCGGGAGGTATCTCGCCCCGCTGGATGGCCCGAGCGAGGATCGTCCGACCGTTGGCACGCCGCTCGCTGAGCAGGGCATCGTCCACGAGCCGACGCACCGCGGGCTCCACCAGGGCCGCCCATATCGAGCGCCCCTCGCCGTCGGGCTGCGTGAACCCGCGATAGCTGGCGCCCTGCTTCATGTGGATGAGCAGGTCCTCGGCCAACGAGCCCGAGTTGGGCAGCTCGCCGACCTCGGTGTCCTTCAGCAGAACGGCCGCGACCAGCTCTTCTTTGGTTGCCCAACGCCGATAGATCGCGGTCTTGCCGCAGCCCACGATCGCCGCGACCTGTTCGACCTTCAGACCGGCGAAGCCGTCCTTGCGGAGGAGCTCCTCCGCGGCGTTGAGCACCCGCTCGGTCAGCTCTACGCTCTTGGAGCGGCCCCCGGTCTGCTCTGCCTTAGCCATCTGCATCATTCTGTCACACGAGATTCCGAAACGCAACGGTTCGTATCGCTACTACGCGTTCGGGTCAGGCAGATCGCAACGACCGCCACCGCGAACAGGATTGCGCTCGTCATCCAGATCATCATGTATCCGCTGATCAGCGGAACCCCGGCGGAATCCACGTAAGTGCTCAATGCCACCGCGAAAGCGGCGCCCGCGATCGAGCCGGCCAGAGTTCGGATCGAGTTGTAGACGCCTGAGGCAACGCCCGTGGCATCGGCAGGAGCCAACTCGGCGAGCAGTGCCGGCAACGCCCCGGACAGAAGCCCGTATCCCAGCCCTGAAAGGAGCGTCGCGATCCAGATGTGCCAGAGCTCATCGTGGAAGAAGAACTGGAACAAGGACCCGACACCCGGCAGCGTGACACCGGCGAGCAACAGGAGTTTCATCCCGACGCGGGAAGCCAAGAACGCGAACCCCACCGCGCCGACGCATGCGAGCAGGGCGAGGCCCGCCGAGAGCCCCGCGATCAGCGGCGGCTGGGCGGCGAAGCCGTAACCGACACGGGCAGGGTCGGCGGCGAGGAACAGAGTAAGCGGAGCAAGCGATCCGAAGACCACGAAGCCGTAGCAGAGGCCGACGATGTACAGAGGCCCGAGCGCGCGACTCGTCACGAGCTTGATGTCGATCGCGGGGGCCTCGACGCGGAGCTCCCACCAGACGAAGAAGGCGAACACGACCGCCGCGACAAGGAGTGACACGTACGTGGCCGGAGACGTGATGCCCACCTCCCCGACCATGCGGAGACCCCACAGCAGCAGCACCATCGCGATCGCCAAAGTCGCGAAACCCACGCCGTCGACCTTGCGATCGGATCGGGCGGTGGACTCGGGCACCTTGGTGAAGACCACCAGCGAGGTCAGCAGGCAGAGCACGCCTGGGACCAGCAACGTCACGGTCAGCGAACCGCTCACCGCGTCGACCACGCCGGCCAGGACCGTCCCGGCCATCCCGCCGATCGTGAGCACGGCGACGAGCAGGCCGATCGCCTTGCGGGCGGTCGCTCCAGAGGTCCTGCTGTGCACCAATGCGATCTCGAGCGGGAGCCACACGGCGAGTGGACCGGGTGAGGACCCGACCTGCGAGAGCGAGCTCATAGGTCGGCGAGAGGGCGGTCAGCAGGGTGCCGGCGAGAACGATGACGACTGCAATCCGCAGAATTCTCCGATGCCCGAACATGTCGCCGAGTTTGGAGAGCAGCGGGACACACACAGCAGCCGTGAACGTCTGCAAGGTGGCGAACCAGGTCATGTTCGCCGCCGTCACCGCGTAATGCTCGGCAATGGCGGGCAGCAGGGGACCGTAGTAGCTCTGAACGAATCCACTGGCGAATTCGCAGAAGACGAGAAATCCGACGATGGCGCGGGCAGATGGAATGCGTGTCGACTTGGCGATAGCTGTCATCTGGGAGCTTTCTGGCTGAAGTAGTCAGAGCGCCGCGCGTCACGCCGCTCTGACGGGCCGACGATCCCGTACGATACGCTACGTTCCGTACCGAAACAACAGGCGCGGCCAACTGCCAGGTTCTGCCGGTAGATCGAGGGGAGGGAGACCGCGTCGACGGGTCACCAGCGAACGGGGACCTCTTGCAGGCCGCCGACCAGCAGCCCTTCCACGCGCCGCAGTTCTTCGGCCGGGACGGCCAGTTCGAGGGTCGGCAGCCTGCGCAGCAGGGTCTCCAGCGCGACCTGCATCTCCGTACGTGCCAGGGCCTGGCCGAGACAGGAATGCGGGCCGGCGCTGAAGGCCAGGTGCGGGTTGGGGGTGCGGCCGAGGTCCATCTGGTCGGCGTGGTCGAAGACGTTCTCGTCACGGTTGGCGGAGGCTATGGCGCACACCACGGTGGTCCCGGCCGGCAGCGCCTGCCCGCCGATCTCGGTCTCCTCCGGCAGGTAGCGGCGCAGCCCGAAGCCGTGGTTGACGTCGAAGCGCAGCGACTCCTCCACCGCGGTGCGCACCAGGGACGGGTCGGCCAGCAACCGCTCCCACCGGGTACGGTCGGCCAGCAGCATGGCGACCATCTTGCCGATCGCGTTGGCGGTGGTCTCGTGCCCGGCGACCAGCAGCCCCATCGCCGTGGTGAGCAGCTCGGCGTCGGACATGCCCTGTCCTTCGCCTTCGCTCTCCCGCACCAGCATGCCGATCAGGTCGTCGGTCTGATCGGCCCGCTTGGCGGCGATGTGGGCGGACATGTACTGGGTGAACTCGCCCATCGAGGCGCGGGTCTCCTCCCGGGAGTAGCGCGTGACGCTCAGCAGCATGTCGGACCAGCGGGAGAAGCGGTGGCGGTCGTCGGCGGGCACGCCCAGCATGTCGCAGATGACGTACACCGGCAGCGGGAAGCCCACGTCGGCCTTGAGGTCGGCGGGCGCGCCCTTGCGCACCATGTCGTCGATGAGGTGCTCGGTCGTCACGGTCATCGAGGGGCGCAGGGCCGCCATGCGCTTGGCGGTGAAGTACTTGCCCACCATGCGGCGCCAGCGCCGGTGCGGCTCGCCCTCGTCCGGGATCGCCATGGTGGAGTCGCCGGTGGCGACGCCGCCGCCTGAGCCCTCGGGAGCGATGCGGGCGGCGTTGTCGGCGGCGGTGGGGCGGGCGAAGCGGGAATCGGTCAGCAGGGTCTTGATGTCCTCGTGGCGGGTGAGCATCGTGGCGTGGTCGCCGCTGGGCAGTTCGATGGTGGCCATCGGGCACTGGCCGCGCAGCCGCGCCCACTCCTTCGGCGGCTCCAGCGCCGTGTCGTAGCCCAGCGGGTAGGGCAGAACCTCGTCGTTGTGGCTCATGGGTCTCCTTGGTGAACGATCGGTGTCGGTACGTCGGAGCGGCGTGCACTATGCACATAGTAAGCATAATGCACAAAAAATGCATGATGCTTCTCTTGGGCATCATGCAATCTGCCGTATCGTGCAGGTGAACACATGCGCGATCGGAGGTTCGCCCCTATGGACGCCGAGCAGGCGAGCGCCCGCCTCGAGTGGGAGCTGATGATTCTCACGCGGCAACGCGAGCAGGCCATGCTGCAGGTCAGGCCCGGAGATGAGCGCCTGGATCGCAGCGCCTACGTCCTGCTGAGCCGGCTCGAAGTGCAGGGCCCCATGTCCATCGCGGATTTCGTCGACGCCTTCGGCCTGGCCGCGTCCACCTTCAACCGGCAGACCGCCGCCCTGCTGCGGGACGGACTGGTCGAACGCACCCTCGACCCGAACGGCAGCGTGGCCCGCAAGTTCCGCATCACGGCGGAAGGCAGCCGACGCCTGACCTCCGACCGCCGCCAGGTCGTCAACGGCCTGGCCATGGTGCTGACCGACTGGCCGCCCGAGCGCCTGGAGCGATTCATCGCCGACTTCCAGCAGTTCAACGAGGACATCGAACGCCTCACCGGGCGCCCCTGGCCACGTCCGGCCGCGGCCACGACGCCGCCCACCGGAGGTTAGCCGGCCGGGTCAGGTGGCCTGCAGCAGCTCGGCCAGGTCGGCGGGCATCGGCATGGGCTGGGTGAGGCCCACGGTCGCGCGGCCGGTGTTGCCCTCGGGATAGCGGCCCAGCGCCGAACCTGGCGCGGCCACGATGATTCGGATGACCTGGCCGAACGCCTCGCGGCGGTCGCGTTGGCGGATGGCGAGGGTGAGCATGGCGATGTGGTTGGCCGTGTGCGGCCAGGGCCAGGGCTGGGACAGGATGTGGGCGCGCTCCAGGTGCCGCC
Source organism: Nonomuraea antimicrobica (assembly GCF_039536965.1). Classification (NCBI taxonomy): domain Bacteria; kingdom Bacillati; phylum Actinomycetota; class Actinomycetes; order Streptosporangiales; family Streptosporangiaceae; genus Nonomuraea; species Nonomuraea antimicrobica. The sequence continues at coordinate 168,295 of NZ_BAAAZP010000102.1, forward strand.
AGCGGGCCTCCGGGTCGGTGCTGACGCGGGCAGCGCGCATCTCGGCCTGGTAGGCGGCCCGTACGGTGACGGGCATCGGACGGCTGGTCATGGGGTGGGTCCTTCCGGTCGCTCATGGGCAGGGCGGGTGGCGATGATCCGGATCAGCGGGTCGAGGGTGTGGCCGCGGTGGCGGGGATGACGGTGCGGTACTTGCCGCCGGCGTTCTGCCGCGGCGGCTCACCGGCGCGTTCGATGGCTACGTGGGCCAGGCCGTGGCGGGCCAGCAGCTCGCTGAGGCGGGTCTCGACCTGCTGCCAGACGATGTCGGGGTCGGCACCGGGGGCGGGGTGCAGCCGGATCCGCAATGCGGCCGGTGCGGTCTGGACGATCTGGAACAGCTCCAGCCCCGGCACGGCCTCCAGCAGGGTGGCCAGCGGCAGCGGGGCGAGGGAGGCCGGCTCACCGCCGTCGGCCCGAGGGAAGGTGAGCAGGTCCGCGGCGCGGCCCTGGACGCGGACGGCCGGGCCTGGGTGGCCGCACGGGCAGTGGCCGAGCCGGGTCTGGACGGCGTCGCCGAGGTCGTAGCGCAGGATCGGCTGGATGCGGTTGGCCAGGTTGGTCAGCAGCACGGTGTGGGAGGGCCGACCGGCCGGGACCGGTCGATACTGCTCGTCGACGGGTTCGAGGATGGCCCAGTCGGCGTTGAGGTGCATCCAGCCGTGTTCGCAGCCGTAGGACAGGAACGGGCACTCGTTGGCGGCGTAGCTGGTGCGTACCTTGGCGTTCAGCGCGGCCGCGATGCGTGTGTGCTCCGGCAGCGGCAGACCTTCGGCGCTGAGCACCATCAGGGCGGGGTCGATGCGCAGCCGTCCCGCTTCGGCCTCGCCGGCCAGCAGCGCGCCGATGCTGGCGTAGGGCGCCAGTACCGCCGGGCGGAAGGCGTTCAGCCGCTCGACCAGCTCGTCCAGCGGCTGCTGCACGCTGAAGACGGCGACGCGGGAACGGCCGCGCAGCCGGGCGGCGGCCACGGTGGAGGCGAAGTGCCCGCCGACCGGTGCCACCAGCGCCATCCGGCCCCCGCCGCGCGCGATCCGCGCCACATCCCGCATGTTCAGCCAGCCGAGCAGCATCCGCGCCATCATCGCGCCGGCCACCGCGGCTGCGCGGTCGTCCTGCAGGAAGATGCCATGGGTGCCGGTGGTGCCGGAGGTGGTGGTCAGCGTGTAGCGGCCGGCGAACGGCTCCCCGATCCGGGCCGGGTCGTCGGCGAATGCCCTGGCCGCGGTGAACGTGACGGCGGGGTCAGTGACCCAGTCGTCGAAGGCGGCCATCAGCTCGCTCTTGCGGGTGACCGGCAGCTCGCCCAGATCGGCCCCTTCGGCTGGAAGGCTCCGGTACAGGTGCCGATAGTAGGGCGAACGCGTACGGGCCCAGGCCACCAGCTCGGCCAGGCGGGTGTGCTGCCGGGTGGCCATCGCCCGCTCGCCGCCCGCCTTGGCCCGGCGGGCGTCGGCCAGCAGTCGTAACGTCGAGACCTTCATCGCTGGGGGTGTCCTTCCTGGTGTCCGGCAGGGCCAAGGCGACCAATCGCGAATTCAAGCTATCATCACTGTATAGCGATGAATAAAGAGCGTGGGTAGTGCCTGAACGTCGACATCGCAGCGGGTCTGCCGTGCGGCCCGGGGTGGAGGCCGCTCGGTTGGGCGGCAATGGAGCGGACCGTGCTCGGTCACTTCGACTATCTTCTACACTCCGTAGAAAAGTTGGTCGGTGGTGAGGAGTCGCACGTGCCGCAGCAACAGGACCGGGCCGAAGCCAGGCGCGCCAAGGTCGATGCCATGCGCGCGGAAGAAAGGCAACGCTCCGCGCGCAGGAAGAACGTGACCATGTCGGTCGCTGTCATCGGGGTTTTCGCCGTGGTGGCGGCCGTGTGGCTGGCGATCAGCAGCATGGGTTCAGGCGCGGGCAGGACGGGCGAAGGCGCTGCGGCGGCCGGTGCGCCGCAGGTGGTCCGTGAGGACAGCCACCGGCTGCAGACAGCCGCGGACGGCAAGGTGACGCTGGTGGAGTTCCTCGACTTCGAATGCGAAGCGTGCAAGGCGTACTTCCCCACGGTCGAACAGCTCCGCAAGGACTACGCGGGGAAGGTCACCTTCGTCGCCCGCTACTTCCCGATCAGCAGCCACTTCAACGCCGAGCGGGCCGCCCGCGCCGTGGAGGCCGCCGCGCAGCAGGGCAAGTTCGACGCGATGTACCAGCAGATGTACCAGACCCAGACCCAGTGGGCCGAGAAGCAGGTACCCGCCGACGCGTTCTTCCGCACGCTGGCCGAGGGATTGGGCCTGGACATGGCCGCCTGGGACAAGGCATACGAGGACCCGGCCACGCTGGAGCGGGTGAAGAAGGACGCTGCCGACGGCGAGGCGCTGGGCGTGCAGGGAACCCCGACGTTCTTCCTCAACGGCAAGAAGATCGAACCCCGTTCCTCCGACGAGTTCAAGGCGGCCATCGATGCGGCGCTCGCCCAGTGACACCGCGCCCCCCGTGGGCGTCACCCCCGCCATGGCCGATGCCATCGAGCCCGAGGCCGAGCCTGAGCCCGAGGTCGAATCCGAGGTCGAGCCCTTCCCACGCCTGCTGCCACGGCTGCTGTTCGTCGGCGGTGGGATCGGGCTGATCGCGGCCTTCGTGCTGACGATCGAGAAGGTCGCTCTGCTGGAGGACCCGTCCTACGTGCCCAGTTGCAGCATCAACCCGGTGCTGTCCTGCGGCTCGATCATGCGTACGGCGCAGGCGGAGCTCTTCGGCTTCCCCAACCCGCTGCTGGGTATCGCCTCGTTCGCCATCGTCACCACGGTCGGAGCCGTGCTCCTGGCCCGAGCGGCGTTGCCGCGTTGGTTCTGGCTGGGCCTGCAGGCCGGCGTCACCGGCGGCGTGGTCTTCGTGCACTGGCTGATCTTCCAGAGCCTGTACGTCATCGGCGCGCTGTGCCCGTACTGCATGATCGTGTGGGCGGTGACCGTGCCCATCTTCTGGTACGTCACCCTGCACAACGTGGTCCGGAGGCATCTGCCCGCTTCGGCGGCCGTGCGCCGCCTGGCCGGGACGCTCGCCACGTACCACAGCGTGCCGCTCACGGTCTGGTTCCTCGCCCTCGTGGCCATGATCGGGGTCAGGTTCTGGGACTACTGGAGCACCCTGGTCTAGGCGTTGCCTGGACGCGGCCCTACATGCCGGGCATCGTGTGGGTGGCGGCCTCGACGTCTCCGCCCACCCGCTGTTGCAGAGCATGGAGGAGGTCCATGCTCGCCACCACAGCCCATTGTTCGCCGACGAGGTAGGTTCCGCCGTACATCTGGGCGGCGTCCAGCCATTCCCGCTTGCCCTTCTCGGTGGCGAAGGTGACGATCGTGTAGCGCCCTGCGGCCGTCTGGCACGCCGCCTGGCGCAGTTCGGCGGCATCGGTCTGCACCTTCAGTGACGTGCAGGCGGCCTTCGACGCCAACTCCTCTATGCTCGCCGCCGGGGCGGCGGTGGCGACCGGGGCAGGCGCCGTCGCATGGTGCTGCGCGCTCTGCCGAGGTGGCGCGACAGGGGAGGCGCAAGCCGTGGCGAGGAGGAGGAGTGCTGCTGTGACCGGGCGGCGGAGTCGTCCTGGGCCGACCCGTTTCATGTGATCGATGGTGTCGCGCCGCTCCTGCATGATCACTACCTCCTGCTTCTGATCGAGATCTCCATCGGTTGGCGTTCTGCGAGCTGTCCGGCTTCTAGAGTTCATAGAAGCAGGCATGCGGTACGTGCGGCGGCGAATCGGCCTTCCCAGACCAGATGTGAGGGCTTACGTTCTCCTGTGCCGCTGTTTCAGGAAATATGCGGATTTCGGGTTCGCGGCCGTCTCTCGCGGGGCCGCACTCGTTCGCGCTCGGCCGGTTCGCGCGTTCTGCCGGTAGCCTTCTGGCGGGTGTAGAGGCAGTTGGAGGGTGTAGATGGTGCGGCTCGGCAACCTGGAGCGGTCGATCATGGAAGCTCTCTGGAGCCGTCCGGAGGGGATGTTCGCTCAGGACATCGCGCAGGGTCTGCCGTCCCAACCGGCCGTGACGACGGTCCTGACGGTCTTGGTCAGGCTGTCACACAAGGGCCTGGTCTCCCGCGAGAGAGTGGGGCGGGCACACCTCTACAAGGCGACCGAGGGCAGAGACGCCTTCGTCGCCGAAGTCATGCGTGCCGCGCTCGAAGAGGCCGGAGATCTCGAAGCGACCGCGCAGCACTTCGTGGGCACGGTGACGCCCGAGATGGCCGAGGCCCTGCGTGAAGCGCTCAACGTACGGAACGGACCGGTGGCGTGATCATCTGGTTGGTGGCAGCCGGTGTCGCGCTGGCGCCGATCGCGCTCGGCGGCCGGATCGCGCGACGGCTCGCCACGGCCTCGTGGACGCACCGCTCCCCTCGGGCCGCCCTGGCGCTCTGGCAGGCCATCTGCCTGGCCGGTGGCCTGGGCGCGGTGGGGGTCGGTCTCGTGGCGGCCGTGGCGCCGCTGGCGGCGGTCTTCCCGCACGGCGCGCACACCCTGGCCCGCCAGATCGTCAGCGGCGATGGGCTGGACGGCCTGGGCGGCCTCCATGTCGCGGCCCTCGCCTGGTCGGTCGGACTGATCGTGTGGCTGCTGGTCCACACCACCAGGGTCACGGTGAAGACGGTCCGCCGGCAACGGCGTCAACGTCTGCTCGTCGACGTGGTGGCCGACCATTGCGCGGTCCACGACGCGTATGTGCTGCCGACTCACGAGAGAGTCGCCTACTGCCTGCCTGGCAGGCGGGGGCGCGTCGTACTGAGCCAGGGCACTCTCGACCTGCTCAGCGCGCACGAGTTGGAGGCCGTGCTCGGGCACGAACGCGCCCATGCCCGCGGTCGTCATGATCTGGTTCTGCTGCCGTTCATCGCGCTGGCCCAGGCGTTCCCCTGGCTTCCCGCGGCCCGGGCGGCACGTGAGACCGTGCCCCTGCTGCTGGAGATGATCGCTGACGACCACGCCCGCCGAGCTCACGGCGAGGTCGTACTCGCCCAGACCCTCGTTCGGATGGCCACCCCGCGCTTCGACGACGGGGCGCGAATGTTCGCCCTGGCGGATGCCGCTGTCGCCGAACGGGTCGGCCGCCTGCTTCGCCACCACGAGCGTCCGCCATGGGTGCCGGCCGCGGCCTACGCAGCCGCCACCCTGCTGCTCAGCGGCCCGTCCGCGGTGCTGGTGGCCCCTCTGCTGTGCGTCACCATCTGGAACATCTGACACCCGAACGACCGGGTTTCTCCATGAGGCACATGCCTCAGGATTCCGGAGCCTCCTGGTGATTCCCTGAGGGGGCGGCAGGGTTGCCGGGCTCGTTGGCCTGATCTTCGGCGGCCTTGGCCCGTGCCTCGGAGCGCATCAGGTGGACGACGCCCGCGATGAACGCTCCACCCACCACCAGCGGAGGAACGAGCGCGGACACGATCTCGAACATATCGTGCACCCTTCCGTGGGCATGAACTTCTACGTAGCGTCGAATGCAGCGTACTGTGCGCTCCCGTCGGTGGCGGGCCCGGCTCTCCGGTGAGGGGGCGCCTGCTGATGTTCGACATAATGTAGAAGTTGTGCCGGCGTGGACGGACGCGGCAGCACACAGCGGAAGCACGTCCCGATCTGACCGTTCTCGCCCTCAAGGACGGAACCATGCCCTCTCGAACCATCCGCCTCCTGCTCGCGGCTGGCGGCGCCGCGCTCGCCACGCTCGCCGCCGGCCTGATCGCTGGAGGGGCAGCCGTCACCACGGTGATCGTCGGCCTGCCCGATGCCGGTGCCATCACTCGCTGGGGACTTCCCGTCGCGAAGCTCGGAGCGGATCTGGCGGCGACCGCCACCATCGGACTGCTGCTCGTCGCCACGATCTTGCTGCCGTCCGGCAAGGGGCTGCTGTCGTCAGAGGCCAGAAGGTACGTTGACGGCGCATCATGGGCCGCATCGGCCTGGGCCGTCGCGACCGCTTTCACCTTCGTCTTCACCCTCTCCGACGTTCTCGCCGTTCCCGTTTCGCAGTTGCTGAGCGTCGAGGCCATGGTCAGCTTCGCCACCTCGATCCCGCAGGGCGGCGCGCTCCTCTCGGTGCTCATGCTGGCCACCGGGATCGCGTTCTTCGCCAGAGGGGTCGTCACCGTCAACGCCGCGGCGTGGCTGCTGGGCGGCGGCCTGCTCGCCCTGCTGCCGCCGGTGCTCACCGGCCATTCGGCGAGCTCGCCCAATCACTCGATGGCGATCGTCGGACTCGGGTTGCACCTTGTGGCGCTCGCCCTCTGGGTCGGCGGCCTTGCGGTCGTCACCGTGCACGCCCTGCGCAAGGGCGCGGATCTGCGGATCGCCGTCCAGAGGTTCTCCCGGCTGGCACTGTGGTGCTTCATCGGCGTCGGGGTGAGCGGCGTGGCGAGCGCCGCCGCCCGGCTCACCGAGTTCGGGCAGGTGTTCTCCTCCTCGTACGGTCTCCTCATCGTCGCCAAGACCGCGGCCCTGACCGTACTGGGCGTCTTCGGATGGCGGCACCGTCGCCGGAGCATAGGAGAGCTTGGGGCGGGCAGGCCGCGCGCCTTCCTCCGGCTGGCGGTCGGCGAAGTCGTGATCATGGCGGCCACCATGGGATTGGCAGTGGCGTTGGCGCGTACCTCGCCGCCGCCGAACGACCTCATCACCGACCAGGTCCGGGCCCTTCTCGGCTATGCGATGCCGCCGGAGCTGACCGCCGGACGGCTGGCGACCCTGTGGCGGCTGGATCTCTTCTTCGCGATTCTGGCGACCGCGGCGACGGTGTCGTACCTGGCCGGTGTCGGGCGGCTACGCCGTCGCGGCGATAGCTGGCCACTGCGCCGAACCATCGCGTGGCTGCTCGGCGTGACACTCACCGTGGTGTTCACGCAGAGTGGCATCGCCACTTACGCCCCCGTCCTGTTCAGCATGCACATGATCCAGCACCTGGGGCTCGCCATGCTCGTCCCGATCTTCCTGGTGCTCGGCGCGCCTGTGACCCTGGCGCTGAGAGTGTTGAAGCCGGCCGTCAAGCGGGGCGACCGCGGCCCGCGAGAGTGGATCGTCGCCGTGCTGCACAGCCGGTTCGTCGAAGTGGTCTCACACCCGGCGCTGGCCATGGTCCTCTTCATCAGCAGCTCGTACGCGCTCTACTACACCTCCCTGTTCGAGACGGCGATGCGTCAGCCCGTGGGACACATCCTCATGAACACGCACTTCCTGCTGTCCGGAGTGCTGTTCTTCTGGGTGATCATCGGCGTCGACCCCGGCCCCCGGAAGCTGCCGTACATCGCCAAACTGGGCACGCTGATGATGACCATGCCGTTCCACGCGTTCTTCGGCATCTCGATGATGATGATGGGCAAGTCGGTCGCCGCCGGCTGGTACGACGGCCTCGGCCGTACGTGGGGATCCTCGGTGCTGCAGGACCAGAACGTGGCGGGCGGAATGGCCTGGGCCTTCGGGGAGATACCGACGATGATCGTGGTCATCACCATCGCGGTGCAGTGGGGTTTCAGCGATCACCGTCAGGCGCGTCGAGAGGATCGGCACGCGGAGCGTGACGGCGATGCGGATTTGACGGCCTACAACGACTACCTGGCGAAGCTGAACAAACGTTCCCCTCAATAGTCGCCGGTCGCGCTGATCGCCGCCCTTGTGCCCGCCGGGCATCCTCGGTTACGGGCGGATGGCGCCGAGCAGGCGGTTGCGCCAGTAGCCGTCGAGTGAGACCACCTTGATGACGTCGCCGGTCTGAGGGGCGTGCACCATCTTTCCGTTGCCGGCGTACATGCCCATGTGCCCCAGCCCTTTGCTGAAGAGCAGGTCGCCTGGTTGCAGCGCGTTCAAGGGAATGCGCCGGTTGGCACCCCAGGCCCACTGGGTCCACGTCGTACGCGGTAGCTCCACCCCTGCGGTACGCCACGCGGCCTGGGTGAAGCCGGAGCAGTCGAAGGAGTCGGGTCCGGTGCCGCCGTACCGGTAGGGCTTGCCCACCTGGGCGAAGGCGAACTGGAGCGCCGAGCGGGCATTGCCTGAGGCCGGGCCGGTGTACTGGATGCCGGGGCTGTTGGGGTCGCCCGTCTGGAAGGCGCCGAGCCTGCGCAGGAGCTTGGTCTGCTCGTCGACCAGCTTGTCGACCTTCTTCTTCTCGTCCTGCGCCTTGGTGCGTGCGGTTTCGGTCTCTTTCAGGACGCCCTTGGCCGTTTCGCGCCGGTCCCGAAGCTCCTTGGTCGCCGCCTCGAACGCTTTGATCTTGGCCGCCCTGTCTTGGGCGATCTGCTCAAGTGAGGCCATGCCGCCGAGGACCGCCTCCGGGCTGCCCTGGGCGAGTAACCGCTGCCAGCTCGTCGACGGGCCGAACTGGTAGTTGTGCACAGCCACCGCGACGAGGTCCTGGCGCAGGGCGTCGGCCTCCGCGTTCTTACGGCCGAGTTCGGTGTTCAGCCCGTTGTACCGATTCTTGGCCTTCTTGTACGCTTCGGTGGCTTGGTTGTACCGCTCGACCAGTTGGTCGGCCTGCTCGTTCAGCTTCACCAGTTTGGCTCTGGCCTTGGCCGGTGACGGATCGGCGACAGCAGGACCGGGATCGGAGACCAACGCGGCCACGATCAGCGCCGTGGCCACCATTGCTCGCCCAAGCCACGTCGGCACGGCCACTACGACGCCTCCTCGTAAATCTCCGATCCTGGGCCGAAATAGTACAGAAGTTGAGGCGGCGTCTGGCCTGTTCGCTGCAATCGTGACGACGGATCCGCATGTACTATCCGCCATAATCGACGGCATCGTCCTGCGGAGCTGCGGGGCACCGCGCGAGCGGGCTCTGGAGAGCGTCCTAGGTGATGCTGGTGATCGGCGACGCGTTTCGCCGATCACCAGCGCCTTTCACGACCGCGTCCTCGTGGACCAATCAGGTCCTGGAGTCGGCTAGCGGACGCGGATGAAGACCGGGTTGGAGTAGAACCACAGGTCCTCCCACGGGCTCTCCTTGCCGTCGGCCTGCGGCTCCATCTCGTCGGTGCTGGTGCCGCGCACCCGGAGGTAGCTGTCCTGGCCCACGTCGCGCAGGGTGTGGCGGATGACGAGATCCCGGCCCTGCTTCCGCCAGTCGTTGGGGCCGAAGCGGGCCACGACCTTGGTGGTGGGGTTGGTGTCGGCGTCGAGGTTCGCGCTCACGCCGGTGACCTGGCCGACGATCAGGTCGACGCGCTTCACCTCGGGACGGTCGCCGTTGGCGTTCTCCCCGTCCAGCGGGCGGAAGCGGATCTCCACCTCGACGTCGCCGCGGTTGCGGTTGCTGACCACGAGCGTCTCGCTCACGGTGGCGCGGCGGCCCTGGTTGCTGGCGGTGACGTCGAGGGCGGTGATCAGGTCACCGGTGGTGACGAAGATCCGGCCGTTGCGCAGGGCGTCCATGATGTCGCCGTAGTCCTGGCGGGCCGCCACGTAGGTCTTGCTGTACTCGCCGGGCCAGAAGTCGGAGCCGCCGCGGGTCCAGTGCACGTGCGAGTCGGAGGTGGCGGTGATCCACCAGTGCCGTCCTTCGCCGAGCAGCGAGTCCCACAGGCCGCCGACCCGGGCGGTCATCTGGTCGAAGCCGCCGTAGGTGGGGTGGTTGCCGTACCCGCCGCGCGCGCCGCCGATCAGCGGGCCCGCCTGGTGGCCGGGGGCGCCTTCGAAGCCGACGTACACGTCAGGGGCGGCGTTGTTGCCGTCGCGGAACTCGCGCGGAGTGTCCTGTCCCCACACGCCCAGCCCGGTCGCCGACCGGGACGCGTGGTGGGCGATCACCAGCGGCTTCTGCTGCATGCCGCGGGCGGCCTTGAGGAACTCCACCATCTTGGCCTCGGTGTCGCGGGCCGGGTCGGTGGGGAAGGCGTCCAGCTTGGCGAAGCGGCTTTCCAGCTCGAACAACTGCTGCGCCTCGTCGGAGTGGTGCGGGATCATCAGGGTGTGGTGGTCGAGCTTCGGCGCGTCGAACTCCATGCCCCAGAACTGCAGCACCTCGGGCACGAGCACCCGCGAGCGCAGCAGGTCGGGGTAGGCCTGCTCCAGGTTCACCTTCGAGTGCGTCGGGCCACCGTGGTCGGTGCACATCGCCCAGGTCAGGCCGAAGAACTTGGCCATGATCGCGTTGGTGACGATCGGATAGACCGCGTCGGCGCCCTTGTGGAAGGTCGGCGGGTTGGTCTTGGTGTCGAACTCGCCGCTGTACTCCGAGTGGATGTGGTGGTCGCCCGCGCGCCACATCCGGCCGTTGTTGCCGCCGTTGCCGAACTTGCGCTCGTCCTCGGCCTGCGCCGGGGTGCCGCCCACCAAGGGGGCGGCCGCGGCCAGCGTCGCGCCCACACCGGCGTACTTGACCAGGCGGCGCCGGGAAAGCCCGGACTGCTCGGTCTCCTCGGCCTTCTTGTTCCTCACGGTGATGCCTCTCATACTGCTTCGAGATTGGGGAGTGCCAACCCACGAGCCTTCAAGGAAGGGTTGAACGCGGCATGAACGGAGATCACGACAAAAGAGAATAAGTCGGACATGTTGAACTTTTGATAAGAGGGGATAGTTCTCCGGAACTAGGCAGGTCAGTGCCCGCGCGTGATGTGGCGGGTACGACCCGGTTCCTACGCTCTGGCGTGTGCTCAAACGTCTTGTCCCGGCCCTGCTCGTGCTGCCGGCCCTGCTGCTCACCTGGGCAGGGCCCGCGGCGGCGCACGGGCGCAGCGGGGAGGCCGACGCGCGGTTCGCCCAGACGATAGCCGGCATGGAGCTCACCGTCGTGGTGCGGGCCAGCGTGCGGGTCCCCGCCCCGTTACAGGTGGACGTGGTCGCGCACACGCCCGGCCCAGGCGGCCGGGTGGACCTCGCGATCAGGTCCGTCGAGGACGGCGGCTCCGCGGCCGGCGCGGTGCGGATCGAGCCGGGCCGGCCCGGGATGTATCCGGCGATGCTGTCGGTGGACCGGGTGGGCCCGCACGAACTGGAGGTCCGCGCCGGCGGGGAGCGCTCGGTGCTGCCGCTCACCGTGCTGGTGTCGAGCACGCCGCTGTGGGAGGTGGTCGTGTACGCGGCCTTCGCCTGCGCGGCAGTGGCGCTGATCGGCGCCATGGCGGGCGCGCTGCTGTCGAGGCGGGCCGTCGCCGGAGGCTTCGCCGGCGGATTCGTGGTGGCGACGGTGGTGGCGTTCACCGCCGGGGTGCTCTCCCCGTGGTTCGCGCCGACGCCGCCCAGGGGAGCGCCGCCCGCGCCGCCCCAGGAGGCGACGCCGCTCGGGCGGCCGAACGCGCAACCGCTGGTCGAGGTGGAGCCCGGACGGCCCGCCCGCGGATCGGAGTTCCTGCTGCGCGTGCGGCTGTTCGACGGCTCGACCGGCCATCCGGTGGACGACCTGGTCGAGCACCATGCTGCGCTGTCGCACGTCGTGGTGACCAGCCAGGACGGCTCGTACTTCCGTCACGTGCACCCCCTGCGCACGGCGCCGGGGACGTACGAGTTGCGGCTGCGCGCGCAGGCGGAGGGTCGGTACCGGGTGTACGCCGAGTTCGAACGGACCGACGCGGGCGGGCAACTCGTCACCGGCGACTTCACCGTCGGCGACCCGGCGGACGAAGGCGACGCGGCAGAGGAGGGGACGCCGCCGGTCGGGAGCGCGGACGTCCTGGCCGTCGAGCCCGCGCGGCCGGTGGCCGGCACCCCCGTACGCATCACGCTCGACACCGGCGTCACCGGCCTGCAGCCGTGGCTCGGCATGGCCGGGCACCTCATCGTCCGGAGCAGGGACGGAGGCTACCTCGGCCACGTCCACGAGGCCGGCTCGATGACGTCCGGCTCCGAGCAGCCGCCTGACGAGTCCGTCGCGCAGTACGGGCCCCGGCTGGAGTTCACCTTCAGCTTCCCCCGGCCGGGCCGCTACCTGGCCTGGATCCAGTACGCCAGGAACTACGAGATCGTCACCGTGCCGCGCGTCATCGACGTCGGGGCCGAGGGGAGCGCGCGATGAGGCGGCGGGTGGCGTACCTCGTCCTGCCCATCCTGCTGCTGGCGGCCGGAATCGGGTGGCTCCTGCGCGGCGGGAGCGGCCCAGGGCCGGTGCAGCTGCCGGGCAGGGGCGCGCACTACTCGGTCGTCGTGGCGCTCGACCCGAGCACCGGCCCACTGGAGGCGCGGGTCGAGATCGACCCGGCCGCGCCCGCGGAGGTGTCGCTGTTCGGGGTGATGCCCCACATGGGGCACACGACCGCCGAACTCGCCGCGCGGCCCGAGAACGCCGGGCGCTACGTGGCGCGCGGCGAACTGTTCACCATGCCGGGCGCCTGGGAGATCGGCGTCCGGGTACGCGGTGCCGCGGGCACCGAGGTCATCAAGGTCAACACACTGGTCGGAGAGTAGGAGACGCCTCATGGCGACAAGATCCACGACGGGTCCGCCGAACCGTGCGGACAACCCGGACAGCGTCGGGGCGGTCCGCGACGTGCCGCGCCGGGAGGTCACCGGCGCCTGGTTCCTGCTGGCCGGCTACGCCACACTGCTGGTCGGCATGGTGTGGGACGGTCAGTGGCACGGCGACGTCGGGCCCGACAACTTCTGGACCGCGCCCCACCTGCTGCTCTACGCGGGCACCGGCATCATCGGCCTGACCTGCCTGACCGTGGTGCTGCTCTCCACCTGGGCGCGCGGCCCGGCGACCGAGACCCCCTCGGTGCGGGTGCTGCGCACCTTCCGCGCGCCGTGGCCGTTCCTGGTGGGCGGGCTGGGCGCGGCGGCCAACCTCCTGTACGGCGGAGCCGACCTGTGGTGGCACGACCTGTACGGATTCGACATCGCGATCGGGGCGACGCCCTCGCACCTCGGGCTCAGCCTGGCCATCCAGACGGAGATCTTCGCCATGGTCATGGCGTTCGCCGTGCTGCGGCGTACCCGATCCGAGCGGTGGGGGCTGGTGCTGGCGGTCGGCCTGGCCACCCTCGGCTCGACGTCGCTGTTCGGCCAGCTCTCCGAGCTGGTCCTGGACTGGGTGCCGGGCCTGGCGCCGCGCGTGATCGGGCTCGGCGCGGTGGCCGCGCTCATGCTGAGCCTGGTCGTCGGGCTCACCCGTGGCTGGCGCTGGCCCGCCGCGGCGGGACTGATGTTCCTGGCCGTCCAGGGCGGGCTGGCGTTGTTCGCGCCCGCGGCCACCCGCTGGTACGCCGAGGCGATCGGCCAGCCGATGCGCGACTACACGACCAACCTGCCGCAGTCGCTGGTCGGCTTCCCCGTCACGTTCCCGCTGGTGGCGCTGCTGGCCGGCGGGATGGTCGCGTGGGCCGTACGGCGTGGCGTGGGTCCGTCGCGGATCACGGCCGCGGTCGGCGCGCTGGCCGGGCTCAACACGGTGCTCTTCTACCAGTTCCTGGGCATGGAGATGAACCTGCTGGTCACGACCCTGGCGGTGACCGCCGTCGGGGCGGGGACGGGCTGGCTGGGCTGGGAGTGCGCCACCCTGCTGCGCCGGTTCGGCGTACGGGTGCCAGGGGCGGTGGCGGCATGAGGCGGGCTCTGACGGCCATGGCCGCGGTGGCCGTGGTGGCGCTCTTCGCCGCAAGTCCTGCGGCGGCCGCGCCACCGTTGCCGGGTGAGATCGTGCACACTGAGACGGTACGGATGAGCGACCAGTCCGCGATCACCGTATCGTTCACCAGGTGGCCCATCCGCGCGCTCGAGTCCCTCGACTTCACCTTCGAACCCACCGGCGGCATCGCGGGGCGCACCGGGCTGGTCACGACGGTCGCACCCAATGGCGACCGGCGCGGGCTCAAGGGCATCTTCCTGCAGCGGCGCGGTGACAGCATCGTGCTGCCGCGGCACCCGAGGGCGCGGCAGGTCTGGGGGCTGGACGTCGTCGCGATGCCGGAGGAGGGCACATGGCGGTTCGAGTTCGCCGTGGAGGGGCCGGGCGGGACCTCGACGGGCGTGCTGCCGATCCAGGCGATCGCGCCGCCGGGGCCGCCGCTCCCGCTGAGCTGGACGATCGCGCTGGCACCCTGGGCGCCGGTGGCGCTGCTGCTGATCGGCGGCTGGCGGCGCGGCAGGCGGATCAGGCAGAGCGCCAGACCCACCTGGAGTGGATGAGCGAGGGCCTGCTGGCACTCCTCCCCCCGCTGGTCGGCTGGCTGGTCGGGCTGGCCGGCGAGCTGGGGGACGCGGCGCCGGTGCTGCTGGCGGTGACCTGCGCGCAGTCCGTGGCGCTGATGTGGTCGCGGCGCTTCCCCCTGACCGTGCTGGCCGTGGCCATCGGGCTGGAGCTGGTGCTGGCCGCGCTGAAGATGCCGGTCATGGTGGCGCCCCTGGTCGCCGCGTCCCGTCTCGGGGCGTGGGGCCGGGGGAGCCGCCGGGTGGTCGGCATCGCCGCCGTGCTGGCGCTGCTGCTCATCGGCCTGCCGCTGACGCTCTTCAGCATCGGCGACCCGATACGGGTGCTGGCCGTCTACGCCGCCGTCGCGGTGCTCTTCGTCGGGTTCTGGGCGGTGGGGCGGGTGGACGGGCGCCAGCGTGACCGGATCAGGGAGTTGCAGGAGCGCTCGTGGCGGCTGGAGGCGGAACGGGCGCAGGCCGAACGGCGGGCGGCGGAACGCGAGCGGGCCCTGCTGGCCAGAGAGCTGCACGACATACTCAACCACTCGGTGACGACGATGGTGGTCGACGCCGAGGCGGGGGCCGACACCCGCGACGAGATGGAGGAGACGCTCCGCCGCGTGGCCCACACGGGCAGGGAGTCCCTCGCCGAGCTGCGACGGCTGCTCGGCGTCCTCAGGGAGGCGCCGCCAGGCCACGACCCGCTGGCGCCCCCGCCGCGGCTGGCGCAGCTCGACGACCTGGTGTCGGCCGTGCCGCCGGGCGGACCCCGGGTGCTGCTGACCCGCGAAGGAGACGTACGGCAGGTCGACGCCAGCATCGAGCTGGCCGCCTACCGTGTCGCGCAGGAGGCGCTGACCAACGTCGCCAAGCACGCCGGCGCCGTCGAGGTGCGCGTGCTGCTGCGCTACGAACCGTCGCGCCTGACCGTCCGCGTCACCAATCCGGTACGCGGCCGGACCGGCACGATCGGGAACGGGGCAGGGGTGGGGCTGGTCGGCATGCGCGAACGAGTCGAGCTGCTGGGCGGCTCGGTACGCGTGAGCGACGGCCCCGGCACCTTCGAGGTGTGCGCCGTGCTGCCGCTGCGGAGCCTGGCATGACCGCCGTCCGGGTCCTGGTGTGCGACGACGAGCAGTTGCTCCGCGAGGCGCTGGTCCGCCTGGTCGGGGCGGCCGACGACCTGACCGTGGTGGGCGCGGTGGGCGACGGCGCGGCGGCGGTCGCGGCCGCGGCCGAGCACCGGCCTGACGTGGTGCTGATGGACATCCGCCTGCCGGGCATGGACGGCATCGAGGCGACCCGCCGCATCGTCGAGCGGAACGCGGGCGGGCCGACCCGGGTGCTGATCCTGACGACGTACGACCTGGACAGCTACGTCTACGCCGGCCTGCAGGCCGGGGCAAGCGGGTTCCTGCTGAAGGACGCGCCGGGCGAGCGGATCCGCGACGGCATCCGGATCGTCGCGGCGGGCCAGTCGGTGCTCGCGCCCGAGGCGACCACCCGCATGATCGAGGCGCTGCGGCCCATGCTGCCGACCGCCGAGGACCGCGCGCTGCAGGAGTCGGCCGCCCGGCTCACCGAGCGCGAGCGGGAGGTCTGCGAGCTGATCGCGCTCGGGTTGTCCAACGACGAAATTGCGCGGCGGCTCGTCATCAGCCGCTACACCGTGAAGGTGCACGTGTCGAGCATCCTGACCAAGCTCGGCCTGCCGGATCGCGTCCACGTACTGATCTCGTGGTCGCGACTGCGCGGCTTTCGTGATGACAGGCGGCCCCGGGCGGGCAGCACCTAGACCGCGCCTGGCCGCCCGGTACGCGCGGAACCGCCGTGCTAGTCGTTGATCCTGCCGTTGACGGTGAGGTCGCCGTCCACGTACAGGCCGTTGTAGCCGTAGGTGGTGATCTTCTCCGTGCCTCCATCGGAGACACTGAAGTCGCCCTCTACCCAAAGGCCGCTCTTGCCGACCGTGGTGATCTTCTCGGTGCCGCCGTAGGAGACGCTGAAGTCCTGGTTGGCGGACAGTCCTCCGTTGACGTCGCAGTCGCTGCTCGCCGTGAGTCTGCCGACGACGACGAGGGTGTCGTCCAGCGTGACTCCCTCGTTCACCTGAAGGCGTCCGCGCATACTGGTGTCGCCGTTGACGAAAAGACCTTCGGAGGTGAGGTCCCCCGAGACGTCGCAGTCGCCGTCGATCTGGCAGGACCGCGTCACCGTCGCAGCGCCGGCCTCCAACACGTCGGTGGTGAGGGTGTTCGAGACGGAGAGGCCGTCGTTCGCGGTCAGCTTCCCGTAGACGCCGAGTGAGCCGTTGACGGTGAGCTCGCTGAGCGTCGGGTTGGTGATGGTGATCGTGATGGTGGCGTACCGGTCGACCGTCCCGAAGCCGGTGGAGTTCTTCTTGGACGCCTTCAGAGTGAACGTGGTGTCGTTGGCGATCGCGCCCGCGGGGACGGTCCAGGTGGTCTCGGGGCCTTCGTGGAGGACCGTGCCGTCGCCGCCGTACAGGTGGAAGGAGTCGCCGTTGCTCTCCCAGGTGAGCGAGATCTCGTCGCCGGCGTTGAACTTGGTCCTGGGGATGGTCGGCTCGTTCGGGGTGGCGGCCAGGAGGTTGTGCAGGTAGAACGGGGGCTCTGCGGTGGGCAGCGTCAGCATGAGCGGGTCCTTGCGGGTGTAATGGCCGTCGGTCGTGCTGGAGGTTTCTGTGACCAGGCAGGTGAGCAGGCTGCCGGTGGCGTCGGCGGCGAGCTTGCCGGTGATGGTCAGCGTCATCGGCTGGTCGATGTGCCGGAACTGCGCCGGCCCGCCCTGCCGGGGCTGGAAGATGACGTGGTGGTAGTTCGTGTCACTGGCCAGGCCGAGTTCCCGCCCGGACACCAACTCCACGGACGCGATCTGCCACTTGTCGTTGTCGGTCGACGATTGCGGAGCTTCGGTGAAATACGCCCCCGCGTCCTGTGGTTCACCGACCGGGACGGCGATGTCGATCTTGTTGCAGTAGACGTTCTGCCCGTCAGGGCTGGACACGATGACATCGATGCTGTTGGCGGCGGGATCGTCAGGACTGCCCGCTTGAAGCGGAGCCGGGCTGGTGACGGTGCGGTAGAGCAGCAGACGGGGGGCGTCGGGCATGCGGGAGCCTCCGAACGGGTGAGGGATGGGTGAGCGGAGCGGGCTACTGCTGCTGCTCCGGTTCGGTGAGCAGGCGGAGCCGGCCGTCTTCGAGCGTGGCGGGGCTGTCGGGGAACTGGGCGTCGGGCAGGGCCGGAGTCAGCTCGTACGCAGTCCAGGCGGCCTGCCCGATCGCCGGGCGCAGCCATGACCAACTGCCGTGCTTCTCGCCCGGCCGGGGGAAGGCGAGGGTCTGGGCGTGTTCGGTGGTCAGGACGGGGCCGAAGCGGAAGAGGACCTGCAAATGCCGCAGGGCGTCGTCGACGTGGCTGGGCGGGACGGTGGCGGTGGCGGTGGGGGTGATGCCGCTGGTGGCGTGGACGGCGGCGCGTGGGTCGAGGAGCAGGAGCAGCCGGGTGGGGGCGGGGTCGGCGAAGGTCAGGCGGAGGTAGTTGCCGTCCGGCGCGGGGCCGGGCGGGCCGATCTGGGTGACGTAGTCCTGCCCGTCGTCGGGCGAGATGAGGCTGTGGAACCTGTCGTACCGGTACCCTGCCGCGCCGTCGGCGGTGAAGTAGCCGATGAGGCCGTCGTCACGGGCGGCCTGGTCGCCGAGGCGGACCTCGAACCGGTGGCCGGTGAAGACGGGGGGCGGCGGGTCGAGGGTGGCGGCCCAGCGGGTGTCGGGCAGGGGCGGGCCTTGGAGGGTCAGCCTCAGTTGTGCGGGGACGAGGGCCAGGGGGCGTCCGATGAGGACGGACAGGTTCTGGTCGGCGCGCTGGCCGAGCGGCTCGGTGGTCCACAGGGTGGCGTCGATGGCGTCGAGGAAGGCGGTGAGGTTGGCTTGCGCGGCGAGTTCGGGTGCGCGGATCAGCCCCGCGACGAAGGGGGCGAGCGCCGCGACCTGGTCCAGGGTGGTGAGGGTGCCGTCGGGTGGCGGCTCCCATTGGCCGGTGCGCTGTCCTTGGGCGGTGGTGAGCAGGCGGTAGGTGCCGAGCAGCCGGCCCGCCGGGTCGTACAGCAGCAGGCTGTGGTCGAGGTGGTTGGGCAGGATCCAGCCGCCGATGGGGTTGGGGTCGGCCGCGGTGCGGACGATGCGGGTGCCGGTCTGGGCGTCGAGGAGGTCGAAGTCGAGCCGGGCGGGCTGGAGGGGGCGGGGCGGTAGCTGGGCGACGGAGGCGATGGTGGGGGTGAGCGAGGTCCCGGCGGCCAACGGGGTGTCGATGACGAGGGGGAAGTTGCGGTAGTCGTGCAGTCCGCCGGTTTCCGTGTCGGGGCTGACGACGTTGAGCACGCGGCCGAACTTGTCGTAGAGGAAGAGCTCCTCGATGTGGATCTGGCCCTGCCGCATCTCGTGGAAGGGGGCGTTGGCGGCGCCGGGCAGGTACGGGACGCTGGTGACCCGGCCGCGATAGCGGGCGGGCAGGCCGTCGTCGGAGGCGGCGTCGGGCCAGCCGGCGAGGCCGGCGATGTGCGGATGGTCGGTGTCGTCGGTGGTGGGCCGGCGGAAGGCGCGGGTGTCGCGGGCGGCCAGCCGCTCGTTGAAGCCGGTGAGCTCCTGGGCGAGGAAGGCCCAGTCGCCGATCGCGGTCAGCCAGGCGTCGAGTTGGCCGCGCTGGTCGTCGGTGCCGTGCTGGGCGACGAACTCCTTCAGCCGGCCGGCGAACAGGGAGCGGGGGTGTGGACCGAGTCCGGAGATTCCGGTGATGGTGACCCGGTCCGGGTCGATGGCCGTGCCTGGCGTGTAGTGGTAGTCGGTGCCGTCGAAGGTCCAGCAGCGCTGTGTGCCCACGGCGTAGGGGATGTGGCGGTAGGCGACCTTCCACTCCATGAACAGCGGTTCCCAGGGCTGGGCCCAGGGGGTCAGGCCCAGCGCGGGCAGCGTGCCGGTGTAGTCGGCGGGGCGGTGGGCGGCGATGACGGCGCTGATCTCGCCGGTCGGCAGGCCGGTGGCGGCGGCCAGCGCGGGCGCGTTGCCCGGATCCAGCAGGAAATACTCGGTGAGCAGGGCGGGGATCTCGGGCGGGAGCGCGTCCAGACCCGGGACGGCGGGCGTCCGGCCGCTGCCGGTGATCGTCGTGCCCGTGACCGTGACGGCGCTGACCAGCGGCGAGGGGACGTCGCCGGTGAGCGGCCGGACGGGTAGCGGTTCGTCGGGGACGGTGGTGTCGGCCGGTGGCAGGATGCCGGACAGGCTGACCACCGGGTCGCCCGCATGCCAGTACGGGGCATTGGGGACCGCCTTGAGAGTCGCGCCCCCGGTGAGCCCGCGGGCTTCGGCGAACGCGCTGATCCCGGCCAGGAACGCGTCATGCTCGCCCTCGCGCGGAACGGTGTGGTCGGGCTGGGGGACCTTCGCGGCCAGCTCCCGTACCTGGGCGGTCATGGCGCGCACCGTGTGAGCGAGCGAGCCGTCCCTGTCGGGGTCCAGTTCCTGCAGCATCCGGTCGGGGTCCGGCGCGTCGCCGGGACGCGGGGACACCGCGTCGGCCAGGCCGTACTTCAGCCAGAGGGCGTTCAGCCGCCACTGCTGGGTGGCCAGCTCACCGAGCCGGGTGTCGAGTCGCCGCTGGTCGTCGTTGAGGGTGGTCAGCCAGGGCGGCGGGGTGAACGGGGCGGGCGCCGAGGCCGGATCGCCGGTGTCGGCGGGGGGCGGTGTCACGGTCCAGTGGTGGCCTCCGGCGGAGGCGCCGAACGAGGCGTCGTGGACGTGGCGGCGTACCCGGGCGTCGCCGCCCTTCTCGTCGGCGAGGTCGAGGACGTTGTGCAGGAAGGTGCGCAGCAGTTGCAGGTCGGCGCTGGAGGGGGCGGCGCCGGTGGCGTGCAGGGTACGGCCGGCGAGCGCGGTGAAGGCGTCTTCCGTGGAGTTGCCGATGGCGAGGTTGAGCGCGCCGCTGTCGTTGATGGTGTCCAGGGGGTCGGGGGCGGGCGCGGAGCGGGCGTTCGGGTCCCAGGAGACGGTCAGGGTGGTGCCGCAGTACAGGCTGCGGGTGGCGGGGGTGACCGCGGTGTCCTGGCCGGTGTGGCGGGGGTCCTGCCAGCCGAGGTGGGCGAGGTGGTCGGCGTAGGAGGTGTCCGCCGGGAGGGAGGCGAGGATGTCGGCGTCGGGGTCGGAGTACCAGCCGACGACCTGGTAGCCGAGCGTGCCGGCGGAGGTGACGTCGGACAGGTCGTCGAGGAAGGAGAAGACGTTGCTGTTGTGCGGGGTGTAGGTGGTGAAGTACGGATCGCCGGTGGACATGGCGGTGACGAACGGGGGGACGTCCGCGGCCCGTTCCGCCCAGGGCGTGGCCGTGTCGGTGAGCGGGAAGGCGAGCCCGATGAGGACCTGGGGGGCGTCGGGCGTCATGGTGTTGCGGTAGGGGTCTGAGCTGGCCTGCCAGGCGCGCAGGGTGTCGCCGGAGACCAGGTACGGGCTCGACCGGTCGTAGGGTTGGCCCTCGTCGTAGGCGTGGCCGCTGTAGGGGCAGTCGCTTTCGATCACCCACGCCTTGGCCCGGCGGGTGGTGGTGCCGCTGAACCGGGTCACCAGCCACCGGTTGGGCACCAGCGGATACCGGATCTGCCCGGTCCGCGGGTCCTGGACGCCGTGGCGGAGCCCTCGGGGCAGGGTCCAGTGCAGGTGCACGCCGGTGTGGTTGTGGGCCTGGTCGTTGCTCTGCCGGTCGCCCTCGTCCGGCTCGGGGCTCATGTAGTCGTCCAGTGCCTGGTAGTTGTGCTGCCAGGTGCGGAAGCCGTCGCGGCCCTGAAGGGTGGTGTTGACCACGAGGGCGTCCAGGCCGACCGGGACGAGGAGGGTGGGGCGGGTGGTCATCCTCGGTCTCCGTCCGGGCCGGTGAAATGGATGGCTTCGGGGACCTTGACCATCTGCATGGCCAGGTCGGCGGGCCCGATCGGGCCTACGGTGGTGCCGTGTGCGGCGTCCAGGGCGGCCCGCAGCGCGGGGACGAGCGAGTCGAGGTTCAGGACCCGGCCGCTGGTGCCGGTCCTCAGGTGGTCGAGGACGGGGAAGGTGACGCTGGTGCCGATCTGCTCGCCGAGCCGCAGGTTCGCGGGCGGGCGCGGCGGCAGCATGTTCCGCAGCGGGATCACGCCGTGGTCCTCGACGCCGAACCGGAAGCCTTCCTGGGGTTCGCGGAGTTCGACCATCGCGGGCAACCCGTCGAACAGGCACAGCAGCACGTTGGGCGCCAGGTGGTCCATGCGCAGGATCGGCAACTCCGCGCCGCCGGGGTCGACGGCGCGGACGGCCAGGTTCGGCCAGCCGGAGACCAGTGCCGAGCGCAGCAGCAGCCCGGAGACCTCGGGTGCGGCGCCGCCGGGGTCCGGGTCGTCGGGTGTGGTGCCGCGGAGTGTGGCGCGGTGTGCCGCCGCCACCCGTGCCGCCGCCGCCCGGACGCTCGCGGCCACGAACTGACCTTGGAGGGTGTCGCGGCTGGACTGGGCGCCGATGCCGAGAGTGCCGGACACCAGCGCGTCCAGCCAGCTCGGGTCGAGGTGGAAGAAGCGCAACGACTCCTTCGGCAGCATCCGCTCGTCGGGCACCAGGTGGATGAACGGCACGGGGTAGAGCAGCATGAGCCGCCCGAGCCACTGCACGACGGGGGCGAAGTGCTCGGCAAGTCCGTCGCCGTCGGCCAGCGCCTCGGTGAGGGTGGCCCTGGTGGTGTCGGACCGCAGGAAGTCCTCCAGCGCCTGGGCCGGGTCGGCCGGTGGCGCGGCCGGCGTGGGCGGTGACCACGGGTCGGTGGGTCTGCCCGGTGGGGTGCCGAGGGTGGTGAGCAGGCTGCCGTCCAGAAGCGCGCCGAACGCGGCCCGCGCCGTCCTCGGCCCGTCGCCGTCCTCCGGCAGGTGGTTGCTGGTGGCCTGGTGGTAGAGGGTGTCGACCAGGTTCCTTGCGGCGTGTTTGAACGCGAGCAGGTGCTGGCCGAAGGCGGCGTCGGCCAGGGCGAGCGCCCTGCCGGTCTCGAACGCGGTGGCCAGCGACAGGTCGAAGCCGCCCCAGGCGAGGTCGTAGCCGATGAGCGCGTCGGCGGTGGTGGCCTGCGCTGCCGCCGCGGTGGCTACTGGCAGGACGGGGGTGAGCGGTCCCCGGTACCAGCCGTAGGTGGACTCGCCCGAGCGGGTCAGGTACGGCAGCGGCACGTAGCCGTCGTTGAGCCGCCTGGCCACGTGTCGCTGGGGGGCCGGGGTGGCGTCGCCGTCGGGGTAGGGGGAGGCCAGCCGCAGCCACATCTCCTCGCGGCCGGCCTGGGCTCCGTCCGGGGTGCGGGTGAGCCCTTCGGCCAGATCGGCGAAGTCGGCCTGCAGGTCGGGGTAGGCCCAGAACGACCAACTGGCGAGGGACAGCAGCGCCACCGACGTGCGGCCCTGGAAGTTCGGGTCGTCCACGAGGAGCTTCTCGTGGCCTTCCAGGGAGACCAGATGCACGATGTTCTTGGTCACGGTGGTGGAGCCGGGCGGGGCGTCGGCCGGGAAACGGCTCGCGACGACGACGGCGAACAGCCCGTCCTCCTGGAGGCCGAGGATGGGCCGGTCGCCGGTGTTGGCTCCCCGGCAGTGCGCCAGGAAGCGCAGCTCGTCCAGACGGGGTGCGATCGCGTGGAACTCGGTGGCCGCGACCTGGATGTAGGCGCAGGGATCGGCGTCGCCGAGGTCGGCCTCCAGCTTCAGCTCGGGTTTGAGCACGGCCGCGTCGGAAGCCAGGAACTGGCCGACCGTGCCGGAGATCGTACGGGTCGGGGCGTCCGTACCGCCGACGAGCTGGTCGTCGGTCAGGACCAGCAGCGCCAGCCAGGGGGTGCCGGGTGGGGCGCCCTCCAACGCCCGTTCCCACGGCAGCATGGGATCGCCGAGCACCACGTGGGGCAGCACCTCGGCGAACCGGCCGGTTGAGGCGTCCGGCGGTTGCCTGGCGACCACCGCCCCCGTGTCGATCGTGACCTGCGGGCCGCGGACGGTGAAGCTCTGAGTGGCGGTGAAGGTGTCGCCGACGACGGGGGCGTGGTCGTCCTGGCCGGTGCGCAGGGCGTGGGTGACCTCGGCGCGGTAGTCGCCCGCGGGCAGCGCGGGCAGGTAGTTGTCGTGCAGTTCGATGTCGCCGAGGGGGATCGTGTCGCGGGCGGGGTGCTGCGGGCTCGGGCTCACGTCCGGCTCCCTGCGTCCTGGGTCATGGGGGCCTGGCTGTACAGGTGGCCGGCGCCCTGCGCCAGACCGGCCAGGGTGTCGTTGGGGCCGGTGAACAGTTTGGCGTCGGCCAGGGCCGCGTACACCTGGTCGCGGCCGAGCTTGGCGTCCCCGCGGTCGGCACGGCCGATGAGGTCCACGGACGACGCCTCGGCGGCGAAGACGAAGTCGACGTTGGCGGCGGGCTGCCGGGGCAGCGGTGAAAGGCCGGGTGGCAGCTCGTCCTCGGTGTACTCGCTGAGCGGGAAGACCCCGCGCGAGGCGGCCAGCGAGGGTCGCGGCGCCTGGACGTCGAACCCGACCGGCCGGTCGGGGACCATCTCGGCGCTGGGTGACTGGTCTCCCTGCGGGGCGCCCCACAGGGACGCGGGCAGGTTCCGGGTGCGGGGGGTCAGCGTCCAGCCGTCGGTCGGGGCGAGCCGATCCTCGAAGTACAGCTTCAGCCGATGCTCGCCGACCAGGCCGCCGCGTTTCATCGGCCGCACGTCGACCAGAGGGCCGTCCGCGGGCGAGGAGAGCGGGTCTTCGCCCGTCCGCAGATGGCTGGCGGGAATCGCGGCCTGGGTGAAGAATCGCAGGTCGCGGGCGCGGACCAGCCACCTCTTGCCGCCGTGGTCGTCCATGGTCCCGTCCAGGCCGCTGACCGGGGCGATGGTGATCATGTCAGGAGGTTTGGGCAGCAGGCCGGCGAACTCCGGCCACTGCAACGTCTTGGCGCCGGATCCGGAACGTCCGGGCCCGAAGCTGACCGTCACGGTGAAGCACAGGATGTGCGCGGAGACATAGCCACCGGTCGGCGGCCCCCACAGGGCCAGGTCGGCGCCGATCGAGGCCGTGAGGGTCTTGTGCACGAACCAGACGTCGACTTTGAGCGAGGCGCCGATGCTCACCGAGATTCTCGCGTCGAAGTGGAACGGCCGCCACGACAGCAGCAGGTCCGCCTGAGCGCTGAACCAGGCCCGGAAGGCGCCCGAGTGGAAGACCGCGTCGAGTCGGACGCCCGCCATCGCGCACGACGGCGTCACCGCCAGATACGCCTGCGCCTTGATCTCGACGC